>JAZNYU010000091.1:0-8524 GCA_045594605.1 Eubacteriales bacterium | reverse complement strand
GCGCCCCAGCCAACACGCTTTAGCATTTGCAGCTGCTCGGGCACGGTGTAAGGCGCGCCCCCCAGAATATTGATGCCGGGAATGTATTTCTTTTGCATACAAATTCCTCCTGTGATCCATTAGGATGTACTTATATCATATCATCTTTGCGCCCAAAAAGCAATAGCTTTTTGCGTTTTCTTGGCACCTCTTGTGAAGTTTTTTTGATGCAGAGGTGGATTTTTTAGCAAAGGTCTTGTAAAAATGTATCACTTATGATAAAATAGTAGGGAAGAAAAAGAACTCATAAAGGAAGAAAATTATGAAAATTGGATTTGTATCGCTCGGCTGTCCCAAAAATCAGCTTGACACCGAGGTGATGCTGCACGAAATACTGCAGGCAGGCTATGAGATCACCCCCGAGGACATCGAGGCGGACGTGATCATCGTCAATACCTGCGCGTTTATTGAGAGCGCAAAGCAAGAAGCGATCGACAACATTCTGGACGTCGCGTGGCTCAAAAAACACCGCAAGCTCAAGGCGATCATCGTAACGGGATGCCTTGCAGAACGCTACGGCGAAGAGATCTTCAAGGAGCTCCCCGAGGTCGATGCCGTTCTTGGTGTTGGCAGTATCCACAACATTGTTGAGGCGATCGAAGCAGTCACAACAAAAAAGAAAAAAGGCTCCAAGCAAAAGTATTTCTCGCACGAGGATAAGGACACCGTCCGCTTGGGTGGCGAGCGTGTTTTGACCACACCCGACTATGCCGCATACATCAAAATTGCAGAGGGATGTGACAACCGTTGCGCATATTGTGCCATTCCGTCCATTCGCGGCAAGTTCCGCTCCCGCCCGATGGAAGACATTATCGAAGAAGCTAAACAGCTCGAAGCCCTTGGCGTGCGTGAGCTCACCGTGGTGGCGCAGGACATCACGCGCTACGGCCTTGACCTCTACGGCAAGTACTCCTTGGCAGAGCTTTTGCACCGCATCACTGAGGAGACGAGCATCCCGTGGATCCGTCTGCTTTACTGCTACCCCGATAAGATCACAGATGAACTGATCGCAGAGATGCGTGACAATCCGCGCATTCTCAAATATATCGACCTGCCTCTGCAACACATCAGCGACCATATGCTCACCGCTATGAACCGCCACGGCGACAGCAAGACCGTGCGCGAGGTGGTTGCCAAGCTCCGCCGCGAGATCCCCGGCATCATCATTCGCACCACCTTTATTGTAGGCTTCCCGGGTGAGACCGAGGAAGATTTCGTTGAGCTTTGCGAGTTTGTCAAGGAGCAGAAATTCGATCACGCAGGCGTGTTTACCTACTCCCGCGAGGAAGATACCCCTGCCTACGATTTCCCTGATCAGATCGACGAGCAGGTCAAGCAGGACCGCATGGACATTCTGATGCGCATGCAAATGGATATCAACGAGGAGCTTAACAAAGAAAAGATTGGCAAGATCGTTGACGTGCTTTGCGAGGATTTTGACCCCGTTGCCGAGGTGCATTTTGGACGCAGCTGGGCTGACGCCCCCGAAATTGACGGCAAGGTCTACTTCCGCAGTGAGGAAAGGATCGCCCCCGGCTCGTTCGTGCGCGTTAAGGTGCGCGACGTGGTAGAGTATGACCTGTACGGTCATATCGTTACCAGAAAGTGAGGAGTCCTATGAAAATGAATTTACCCAACAAGCTCAGTGTGATTCGCTTGTGCATGGTGCCCGTATTCGTTGTCATTATGATGGCATCCGATGCCCTTTGGGCAAACCTTGTAGGTTGTGCGCTCTTTGGCTTGGCGGCATTCACCGATATGCTTGACGGAAAGATCGCGCGCAAGTATAACCTCGTTACCGATTTTGGCAAGTTCTTGGACCCATTGGCAGATAAGTTTATGGTCATTGGCGCATTGCTCGTTATTCTTTACAAGGTGATGGGCGACGGTGACATTAACGGTATTTTCACCACCATTTTCTTCTGGACGGTGATGATCGTCATCTTCCGTGAGCTTGCAGTCACGTCCATCCGTTTGGTGGTTTCGGGCTCGGCAGGCATTGTGGTTGCCGCCAATATGTTGGGCAAGATCAAGACCTGCGTGCAAATTGCTTGCGTAGTCATCTGCATCCTCGAGCGCGCCATCTACGCCGCACTCGAAAATCCCCCTGCGTTTGCAGAATACCTGCCCGCATCTCTCGTTCTTTCCGTTCTGATGCTGATCTTCACCCTGTGGTCTGGCATCAACTACATTGCTTCTTATTGGAAGTATATGGACCCGCAAAAATAACACAAATAAAAGGTTCTCGTTTTGCGAGAACCTTTTTTGTTTTTTGTATAATCTTGTCACTCTCTGCCATACTATTTGTAGTATTCTGCAAGGAGGAGAAGGTTATGGATAAACAAATGCAAAAAATAATCGCAATCGTGGCGGGGTCTGTGGCAGGCGTGGCTCTTTTGGGCGGCGTATTTTATATGATTTGGAACAGTAAGCAGGTGCGTGCAATGCGAGCTCTGCACCGCACCAACACGATCTTGCGCCGTGTGGGCAACGTGCTCTGCAAAATTGCCGCCGCTGACGAGGGATGTATGTAAAAACATTAGAGCAATGATAGTATGGTATCAGATTAGACTGATTATTAGTGAGGATGTGTGTTCTTTGAGGCTCCCTTTGCACCGGGGAGGCTTTCCTTGAATGCGTTGTCTAATTTTTAGTGACCATTTGATACAGAGTTTTTCAACAAAAAAGAGAGGAAGCCGTTTGGCTTCCTCTGTGTTTTAAAATTAAATGACTCTTACACGGTTAATTCCTTCAACTGCCGAGATACGTGCAATCGCATCGTCGGAGGGAGTCGAGGAAACGTCAAGAACGGTGTACGCGTTCTCGCCCTTGGATTTGTTGGTCATGTTCTCAATGTTGAGTCCCTCGTCGGCAACTGCCGCGGTGATCTTGGTCAGGATCGAGGGAACGTTCTGGTGCAGTACGCAAAT
Source organism: Eubacteriales bacterium (assembly GCA_045594605.1). GTDB lineage: Bacteria > Bacillota > Clostridia > Oscillospirales > CAG-272 > UMGS1865. The sequence goes on along the minus strand of JAZNYU010000091.1, from coordinate 5,555 downwards.
GCGCGCCTCGCCTGAACGGGGCATTTCTACGTTGGGGTAGTTAACGCTGTTTTTGATGTTGCCGTTCTTGAGGTAATCGTCAAGCTCGCGAGCTGCCATGACTGCGCAGTTGTCCTCCGACTCCTCGGTGGAAGCGCCCAAGTGGGGAATGGCTACCACGCCGGGGGTGTTGATCACTTCCTCGGTGGGGAAGTCGGTCACATACGCCGAAACCTTGCCCTCGGCAAGAGCTGCCTTGAGCTCCCCTGCATTGACGAGATCCGCACGGGAGAGGTTGATGATCTTAACGCCGTCCTTCATTTTTGCAATGCTCTCGGCGCAGATCATATTTTTGGTATCCTTTGTTGCAGGGACGTGCAGGGTAATATAGTCGGATTTTTCAAAGACCTCATCATAGGTTGCCGCGTGATTGACGCGGTGATTGAGGTTCCAAGCGCCGTCTACCGAGAGGTAGGGGTCGCAGCCGATGACGTTCATACCAAGGTGGATCGCGGTGTTTGCGATCTTGCCACCAATGGCGCCAAGACCGATAACGCCAAGTGTCTTGCCCATCAGCTCGGTTCCGGCAAATTTGGACTTGCCTTTTTCCACTTGCTTGGCAACGTCCTCAGAGAGGGTGTTTGCCCAAGCAATGCCGCCAACCACGTTGCGTGCTGCCAAAAGGAGTGCACAGATAGCCAGCTCTTTAACGCCGTTTGCGTTGGCGCCGGGGGTGTTGAAGACGACGATGCCGCCGTCGGAGCAACGCTCGATCGGGATGTTATTGACACCCGCACCTGCGCGTGCGATCGCCTTGAGAGAGGGGGCAAACTCCATTTCGTGCATCACGGCAGAGCGTACCATAATGCCATCGGGATTTTCGATGTTTTCGCCTACCCGGTAGCTGTCATCGAGTTGATCGAGACCTACGGCGGCAATTTTATTTAACAGTTGAATATTCATATTTTTATCTCTTTTCTATTTGGATTTATGCCTTGGGGTTTTCAGCGGCAAACTTTTTCATAAAGGCGACCAGCGCCTCAACACCTGCGTAGGGCATTGCGTTGTAGATGGATGCACGCATACCGCCAACCGAGCGGTGACCCTTGAGGTTCTTCAGCCCTGCCTTTGCAGCCTCGCTTGCAAACTTCTTGTCAAGCTCCGCATCTCCTGTAACAAAGGTGACGTTCATCAACGAGCGGCTGTCCTTTTTAACGGGAGCAAAGTAGTAATCCTGACTGTCAAGATAATTATAAAGTAGATTTGCCTTTGCTACGTTCAATTCCTTCATTTTTTCAAGACCGCCCAGCCCCAAGATCCACTCGTAAACGAGCTTTGCAATATAGATGGGGTAGCAAGGGGGAGTGTTATACATCGAGCCGTTGTCTGCCATCGTCTTCCACTCCAGCATGGTGGGCATATCTTCCTCGGCAAAGTCAAGCAGATCCTCGCGAACGATCACAAGCGTCATGCCTGCGGGCGCCATATTCTTTTGCGCGCCTGCGTAGATCACACCAAACTTGGAGACGTCAATGGGCTCGGAGATAATGCAGGAAGAAAGGTCGGCGACCAGCGGAATATCGCCCGTATCCGGAATGTAGCCATACTTGGTTCCGTAAATGGTGTTGTTGAAGCAGATGTGCAGATACGCCGCATCGGGGCGGATCATATCGCGGGTGATGGTGGGCACGTGGTCAAAGTTATCGTCCTTTGTGGTGGCAATGCACTTGACGTCATAGCCCATCTTTTGCGCCTCTTTGAACGCCTTGCCCGAGAACTGACCGGAAACCGCATAGTCTGCCTTGCCGGTTCTCTTAATGAGGTTCATGGGAACCGCCGAGAACTGCGTGGACGCGCCGCCTTGCAAAAAAAGCACCTTGTAGTTGTCGGGAATGTTCATCAGCTTGCGAAGCAGAGCCTCTGCGTCATTGATGATCGCTTCATAGTCCGGAGATCGGTGAGACATCTCCATTACGGACATTCCTGACTCGCCGTAACAAATCAGCTCACCGGCTGCTTTTTCAAGTACGGGAAGGGGAAGCATGGAAGGGCCTGCCGAAAAATTGTAAACTCTGTTCATAATATATTCCTCCGGAAACAGTTTGTTCCACCCTCACAATTTAGTTCGCTAAAGTGGAACTTATCAATAATTATATTACATTTTGCTGTTGTTGTCAAGTACTTTGTGTAATTTTATGTTATGTTTTTATCAATCGCGTGCGGGTTGACTTTTTTCAAAAAATATGCTATAATAAAAATGAAAGAATTTTTGTTTCGGGGGAAGTATGAAATTATCCAAAAATGAAGTATGGAACCACACGCGCAACATCCTTTTGGTGGTTGTGGGTACCTTGATATTGGCATTTGGAACCGCGGTGTTCATTCTGCCGTTTAACTTGATCGCAGGTGGAATGTCGGGCCTTGCCATCGTTATTGACGCACTCATCCCCGCAGAGTTTTTAACGGTAGACCTGATCATTACCATTTTGACGTGGGGATTGTTCTTTCTCGGTTTTATCATTTTCGGCAAAGGATTTGCGGCAAAAACGCTGATCTCTGCCATCGTTTACCCCGCAGGCACGTCGCTTTTCTTAAGACTTACCGAGCCCGACGTTTTGGGTGGCTTGTTCTGCCTGAAGGAGAGCTCGTACACCGAGCTACCCCTCATTCTTGCGGCAACCGTTGGCGGTGCTCTTGTGGGCATTGGATGCTCACTCACCTTTTTTGGAGGCGGCTCAACGGGTGGCACCGATATTATCGCATTCCTTTTGTGCAAACTCTTCAAGCGCCTCAAAAGCTCAACGGCAATGTTCTTAACTGATGTCACCATCGTTTTGCTGGGCGTGTTCTTAACAAACGATTTGATCTTATCCCTTTTGGGTGTTGTTTCGGCAATGATCATTGCGATTATGATCGACAAGATCTTTTTGGGCGGCACCTCGGCGTTCGTTGCGCAGATCGTTACCGACTACGGCGAAGAGGTCAACCGCGCCATTATTGACGAGGCGAACAGAACCACAACCATTTTTGAGGTCAAGGGCGGATATTCCGGTCAGGATAAAAAGATGCTCACCATCACCTTTAGTATGCAGCATTACACCCTTTTGATGGACATTGTCCGTCGCGTAGACCCTGCAGCGTTTATCACCATCTGGCGCGCCCACGAGATCAGGGGCGAGGGCTGGACACAATAAAAGCAATAAAAAAAGAGAGACGACTCACAAGGAGTCGTCTCTTTCTTTATCAAGTGTGCTAAATTAGCTCAACTTTGCCTGGTTGATCTTAATGCCAGGGCCCATGGTGGAAGCGATTACGCAGCTCTTGATATATTGACCCTTAGCAGCAGCGGGCTTAGCCTTGATGATTGCGCCAAGCAGTGCATCAAAGTTTTCTTGGAGCTTTTCAGCGCCGAAGGAAGCCTTGCCGATGGGGCAGTGGATGATGTTGGTCTTGTCCAGACGGTACTCAATTCTACCGGCCTTTGCTTCGGTAACAGCCTTAGCAACGTCGGGAGTAACGGTGCCAGCCTTGGGAGAAGGCATAAGGCCCTTAGGACCGAGAACCTTACCCAGACGACCGATAACAGCCATCATATCGGGAGAAGCGATAACAACGTCGAAATCGAACCAGTTTTCCTTGGTGATCTTTTCAACGTACTCAGCGCCGCCTGCGAACTCTGCGCCTGCGTCCAGAGCCTTTTGAACGTTGTCGCCCTTAGCGAAAACGAGAACGCGAACCTGCTTACCGGTTCCGTTGGGGAGAACGAGTGCGCCACGAACCTGTTGGTCTGCTTGACGGGAGTCAACACCCAGACGAACGTGAACCTCTACGGTCTCATCAAATTTAGCCTTAGCGGTTTGGCAAACAAGTGCCATAGCCTCGGTTACTTCATAAGCCTTGTTCTTTTCAATCAGCTTTGCGCTGTCGATATACTTTTTACCCATTTTTGCCATTGTTCAGTACCCCCTTAGTCCTCAACGGTAACGCCCATGGAGCGTGCGGTACCGGCGATCATGCTCATAGCTGCTTCAACGTTTGCCGCATTCAGGTCGGGCATCTTGGTTTCAGCAATCTTCTTAACCTGCTCTTTGGTGAGCTTTGCAACCTTGGTCTTGTTGGGGGCTGCGGAACCGGACTCGATGCCAGCTGCCTTCTTGATGAGAACGGGAGCGGGAGGAGTCTTGGTGATGAATGTGAAGGAACGGTCTGCGTAAACAGTGATAACAACGGGAATGATCAGGCCGATGTCGTTCTTCGTTCTTTCGTTAAATTCCTTGGTGAAAACAGGAATTGCCACGCCGTACTGACCGAGAGCGGGACCTACGGGAGGCTGGGGAGTTGCTTTACCTGCAGGAAGCTGCAGTTTGATATAACCTAAAACTTTCTTTGCCATAATAAATTACCTCCAAATGTGGTTTTTTGCGGAAGAATGTAATAAAGTAAAAATTTTCTTCCTCCCACGTGCAACGCCGTGCGTTGCCGAAAGCGTTTAGTTTGCCGCTACCTTTACTTCGCTCGATTCGAGCTCAACGGGCATATCGCGGCTGCCGCGCTTAATAAGCACGGTAATGTTTTTGAGATCCTCGGAGATTGCCTGAACGGTTCCGCTGTAACCCTCAAACAGACCGCTGATAACCTCAACGGTGTCACCAACCCCGAAGGAGAGCTTCACTTGCTGTACCTGTTCAATATCCAGAGCAGCGACCTCTTCATCGGTCAGGGGAGTGGGGCGGGATCCGGGACCTACAAATCCTGTCACGCCGGTAATGTTTCTTACTGCGTGCCAGCTTTCCTCGTTCATGATCATTTTGATATAAACGTAGCAGGAGAAGATTTTGTTCTCCACTTCCTTTTCAACGTCACCGTTTTTTTCAATGACGATTTCGGTAGGAATGCTGATATCAAAGATCAGGTGACCGAGGCCACGGTTTTCGATGATTTTTTCAAGACTTGCTTTTACTTTGTTTTCGTATCCGGAATAAGTGTGTGCCACGTACCATCTCGGACCGACGTTCATTTCATTGATATCACTCATTGCAATCTTCTAATCAGAACAGACCACTGAGCTTTTTGATCAGAGCGATCATACCCTCATACAGGCCAAGGTCCAACAGACAAATTACCAATGCACATGCAGCCAGCATACCAAGAACGATCAGAGAGCTCTTCTTTGTTTCCTTCCAAGAGAGCCAAGAAACCTTCTTGAACTCGCTCTTGTAAACGCGAAGACCCTTAGCGATCTTTTCAGGGCACTTGATCAGCAGTACTGCAACACCAACTACCACAACACCGCCCAGAACGATCCAGGGGATGGATTTTACAAGGTTGTTGTTGGAAACAGTCTCTGTAGCATGGTCATGTCCTTCGTGGTCGTCCTCTGCAAATGCAGGAAGCGCAAAGAGGGAAATCATCATCAGAACTACGCAAATGAGTGCGAGAGCTCTGTTCAACAGATTTTTCATATTCATTGATTCCTTTCTTAACCCAAATTACTTGGTCTCTTTGTGCATCGTGTGCTTGCGGCAGAACTTGCAGAATTTCTTAAGCTCCAGTCTGTCGGGGTCATTCTTCTTGTT
>JAZNYU010000090.1:0-7822 GCA_045594605.1 Eubacteriales bacterium | reverse complement strand
AAAGCACTCGCACAAAAGGTTTAACAATAGGGTTGTCGGTTCACCAACAGACAGTCGGCGCCCGCCATGCGGCGCGCTTTTGTTATCGCCAGCGGGTAGGCACCCCCCAGACCCTATCCGCTCAGAGAGTTGATTGCTATTGGCGCGGAGCGAGCTTTTTCTCTATAAAACAAATTTCAAAGAAAACTGTTGCAATTTTCCAAAAGGTATGCTATAATATAATTAGGATTTATCCAAGTAATCCCCAAAAGGAGAGAACGAACATGAAAAAACGCTTACTGATTGCGCTTTGCTGTCTGGTATTGCTTTTGCAAATGCTCCCCGTGGTTTCCATGGCGGAAACGGTCGATAAGGGGGCGGTTCCCAATGATCTTTACTACTGCCGCGAGGCGCTCAAAACTCTGGAGAACAGTGACGCGCTCCTCTTTGCTTACGACAGCATCGTGGCAGGTATTGATGCTTGCGCCAAGGAGATCACCGTCAGCAACGATCAATACCAAATCACTCCTGCCGAGTTTGAAATGGTGCTTGAGGCGACTCGTCGCGACCACACCGAGCAATTCTGGATGGGCGGTGTCTACACCCCCAACCACGACGGATCGGTGTTCTGGTCGATGAAGCCCACCTACACGATGGAAGGGGCAGAGCTGCAGGATGCCAAAGCCGCATTTGAGCAGGCGATCAATTTGATGCTTGCCCGTCTCACCCCCGAGATGAGCGAGTACGAGATGGAAAAGGCATTACACGATATGCTTGCCAGCCAGATCATTTACGATGGCAGCGCTCCCAACGCGCACAACGCATACGGCGCGCTTGTTGAGGGCAGAGCGGTCTGCGAGGGCTATGCCGAGTCCCTGCAATGTCTCTTGCAACGCGTAGGCATTCAATCCGTTGAGATCTTTGGCTACGGCATCAACCCCACAACGGGCAGGGGAGAGCCCCACGCCTGGAACGCCGTTCGCATTGACGGCGAGTATTACCTCGTTGACCTGACATGGAACGATCAGCAAAACATCCTCTTGCACGCATACTTCAATCAGACCTCTGCGATCATGAGCGAGGATCACGATGAATGGATCATCGGTCAGAATGCCAACAACGAGATTTTGACCTGCGAGGTCTTTGATTTGCCCGTATGCACCGCCACCGAGGCAAACTACTTTACCAAGGCAGGCCTGCGTATTCAAAACTACACCGTTGATTCCATTGGCAAGCTCTTAAAGGAGAACGGTCTTTCCGTCAGTCTCTTTATCGATTCCGATCTGCTTGCATTCAAGGCGTGGTATGAGCAAAACATCGTTGAAATTGCAGGCGTTGCGGGTGTTTCGGGCAAATTCCTGTTTGGCACCACCCACATCGGGCGCGAGATCCGCATTTACATCGAGACCTGCCAGCACCAAAACGTGACCTTGGTAGAGGCAAAGGCTGCCACCTGCGATACCGATGGCAATACCGCCTACATTTCTTGCAAGGACTGTCAAAAGATCTTCAAGACCGAAAAGGATGCAGACGGCAACTACGTTGAGATCGTCAACCGCGATAGCGTCAAGATCCTTTCTATTGGTCATAACTGGTCGGTGCGCGACACCGAAAACGAAGCGGCACTTGTCAGTCGCGCCACCAACTGCCAAGAGCACGATACCTACTGGTACGTCTGCTCCTCTTGTGGCAAGATGAGTGATACCTACACCTTTACTACCGTGGCGGGCGCACACGTAGATGCCAACGGCGATGAGATCTGCGATCTTTGCGGCGACGGAAAGCAGCCCTTTGACTTTGGGGCTATTCTGGATTTCGTTCTTGCGAACCCCATCATCCTCGGCGGTGGCGGCGGTGCTATTCTGCTTGCCATTCTCATTGCGATCATCCGCAGAGTGCGGGGATAAAGATCCGATTTTCTACCATTTATTATATTTATACAAAGCCCAACGCGCAGCTCTCTTTGTGCGTTGGGTTCTTTTTTTGTGTGCAGACGGCGGAAAGAGGGCAGGGGAGAGCGGCAAAAAGCGGTTTTTTGTCGATTTGACGAAATTTGCCCTTTGAGAAAAAAATAAAAATATAAAAAAATGAATTTTTTTACAAAAAACCCTTGACAAATGACAAAAAAGGTGATAAAATAGTAAACTGCATTATAATCGCTCGTATTGCGGACACTTTGGTGAAAGCGGCAAAATGAGGTATCGTCAAATTGCACAAACACCGGATGTCAAAAAGGGCTCCGCAACCGATTGTGATTTTTTCCAAGCGTTATCAATGATTGAATGGAGTGATTGAATTAATGATCAAAGTAAAAGATCAAAAACTTGGTCAGAACACAAGAAAAAGCTTCTCCACATCTCGGTTTGATTATCCCCTGCCGAATTTGGTAGAAATTCAAACCAAGTCCTACGAATGGTTCAAAAAGGAAGGCTTGATGGAGGTGCTCAGAGACGCATCCCCCATCACCGATACTTACGGCAACCTCGTTATCGAGTTTATTTCCTATACGCTCGATGAGGAGCACCCCAAGTACCCCGTAGAGGAGTGCAAGGAGCGCGACGTAAACTATGCAGCACCGCTCAAGGTCAACGTTCGTTTGACCAACAAGCAAACGGGTGAGGTTAAGCAGGCTGACATCTTTATGGGTGACTTCCCGCTCATGACCGAAACCGGTACCTTCGTTATCAACGGTGCAGAGCGTGTAATCGTTTCGCAGATTATCCGTTCCCCCGGCATGTATTACGCATCCGAAATTGATAAAGCAGGTAAAAAGACCTATGCGTCCACCGTTATTCCTTACCGTGGCGCATGGCTTGAATACGAAATCGACGCTGCAGGCGTTGCATACGTTCGCATTGATAAGAACCGCAAGCTCCCCTTGACGATGTTCATCCGTGCGCTTGGTTACTCCAACCGTGAGGACGTGTATGCACTCTTTGGCGATGAAAAGCACCTGACGACCACCTTCGAAAAGGATGAGAGCGAAGAGCTTGCTTTGCAAAACCACTCCACTCCCGAGGTCGAGGCGCTCAAGGAGATCTACAAAAAGCTCCGTCCCGGCGAGCCCCCCACAGAGGAGGCTGCACGCACCCTGCTCAACAACTACTTCTTTGACCCCAGACGCTATGACATCGCGTATGTAGGTCGTTATAAATTTGATGAAAAGATGGCAATTCGCCACCGCATCGCAAACCACCGCTTGGCCGAGACCGTTGTCAGCCCCTTCACGGGTGAGGTCGTTCTCGAGGCAGGCGCTGTCATCACCCCCGAATTGGCACAGACCATCGAGCGCGCAGGTGTCAACACCGTCATCCTGACGCTTGATAACGGCGATACCGTTAAGGTCATGGGTAACAACACCGTTGATCCCCTCTACGTTCTGGGTGAGGACCTCAAGGATTGTGGCGTTCGCGAAAAGGTATATATCCCTGCGCTTCTTGAAATTATGGAAGCCTGCGAGGGCGATATCGACGCCATCAAGGCAGAGGTCAAGAACCGTCTTGCAAGCCTTTGCCCCAAGTGTCTCACCGCTGATGACGTGCTGGCATCCATTGGCTACCTCTTGAACCTGACGCACGACGTTGGCAACGTTGACGACATTGACCACCTTGGCAACCGCCGCATCCGCTCTGTCGGTGAGCAGCTGCAAAATCAGCTCCGCATCGGCTTTGCGCGTATGGATAAAATTATTAAGGAAAGAATGGCAACGCAGGACAATGAGAAGCTCACCGTACAAGCTCTCATCAACATCCGTCCCGTTACCACCGCTATCCGCGAGTTCTTTGGCTCCAGCCAGCTGTCTCAGTTCATGGACCAAAACAACCCTCTGGCAGAGCTGAGCCACAAGCGCCGTCTGTCGGCACTCGGTCCCGGCGGTCTTTCCCGTGACCGCGCATCCTTTGACGTGCGTGACGTTCACTACACCCAGTACGGCCGTATCTGCCCCATCGAGTCTCCCGAAGGCCCGAACATCGGTTTGATTTCTTATCTCTCTACCTACGCTCGCATTTCCGACTACGGATTTATCGAGGCACCCTACCGCAAGGTTCTGCACATCGATAACGGCGACGGTACCTTTAGCCACAAGGTAACCGACGAGGTAGAATATATGACCGCTGATACCGAAGACCGCTATATTGTTGCGCAGGCAAACGAGCCCTTGGACGAAAATGATTGCTTCATCAATTCCAAGGTCATCGGCCGCGAGCGCACCGAGATCGTTGAGGTTGACGCTATGAAGGTCGATTACATGGACGTAGCACCTAAAATGCTCGTTTCCGTTGCATCGGCTATGATCCCCTTCCTTGAAAACGACGACAACACCCGTGCACTCATGGGTTCCAACATGCAGAAGCAGGCAGTTCCGCTGCTCGTCAACGATTCTCCTATCGTTGGTACGGGTATGGAGCACAAGGCTGCACTCGACTCCGGTGTTACCGTTATCGCCGAGAGATCCGGCTACGTTGAAAGCGTACAGGCCGACCGCATCGTCATTGCTTGCGAGGGCGGCATCAAGGATGTTTACACACTGCTCAAGTTCAAGAGAACCAACCAAGGCACCTGCTTCAATCAACGTCCCATCGTCTCCAAGGGCGACTACGTTGAGGCCGGCCAGGTCATTGCCGACGGTCCTGCAACCAGCAACGGTGAGATCTCCCTGGGTAAGAACGCCCTCATCGGCTTTATGACCTGGGAAGGCTACAACTACGAGGACGCAGTTCTTTTGAATGAAAGACTGGTTCGTGACGACGTTTACACGTCCGTTCACATTGAGGAATACACCCACGAGGCAAGAGACACCAAGCTCGGCCCCGAGGAGATCACCCGCGAGATCCCCAACATCGGCGACGACGCTCTGCGCGACCTGAACGCAGAGGGTATCGTTAAGAAGGGTACCGAGGTACGCTCCGGTGATATTCTGGTTGGTAAGATCACGCCCAAGGGCGAGACCGAGCTGACCGCTGAAGAAAGACTTTTGCGCGCCATCTTCGGTGAGAAATCCCGCGAAGTGCGCGACACCTCCTTGCGTTTGGCACACGGTGAATCGGGTATCGTCGTTGACGTGCGCGTATTCTCCCACGAGCAGGGCGACGAGCTTCCTGCAGGTGTCAACAAGGTCGTTAAGGTCTACATTGCACAAAAACGTAAGATCTCGGTAGGAGACAAGATGGCAGGACGTCACGGTAACAAGGGTGTCGTTTCCCGCATTCTTCCTCCCGAGGATATGCCCTTCCTGCCCGACGGCACACCTCTTGATATCGTGCTCAATCCTCTGGGCGTACCTTCCCGTATGAACATCGGTCAGGTGCTCGAGCTTATCTTGGGTATTGCATCGAGAAAGCTCGGCTGGAAGATCATGACTCCTGTATTCGGTGGCGCAAACGAGCAAGACATTCTTGCTTGCCTTGAGGCTGCCGGCATGCAAAGAGACATGTTCCCCTTGGAAAACCCCGAGGGCAAGGCGCTCTACGAAGAGATCGTCAACGAGGAGACCGGCGTTAAGACGCTGCGTACTCTGACTGACGAAGAGCGCGCAAACGAGGAATATATGAACACCCTGCGTGCAGAGAAAAGACTCAAGATCCTTGACGGTAAGACCGTTCTTTACGACGGCCGCACCGGTGAGCCCTTCGATAACCCTGTAACGGTTGGTATCATGTATTACCTCAAGCTCCACCATTTGGTAGACGATAAGATCCACGCACGTTCCAACGGTCCTTATTCTCTCGTTACCCAGCAGCCCTTGGGCGGTAAAGCTCAATTCGGCGGTCAGCGTTTCGGTGAGATGGAGGTTTGGGCGCTCGAGGCTTACGGTGCTGCTTACACCCTGCAGGAGATTCTGACCGTCAAGTCCGACGATATCAACGGACGTCGCCGCGCTTATGAGGCGATCATCAAGGGTCAGAACATTCCTACTCCCGGCGTTCCCGAGTCCTTCAAGGTCATGGTCAAGGAGCTGCAATCTCTCGCACTCGATATTCGCGTTCTGGATAAGGACGGCAACGAGGTAGAGCTCTCCAGCCTGTGCCAGGAAGAGGATTCCCGCACCAGCCGTGTTGACAGAGAGGCGATCGACGCTGTTCTCGGTCAACGCGCAACCGACGAGGAGCTTCGCCGTTCCTTCCTGATGGAGGACGAAAACGGTGACCTCATCGAGGACGAGGAAGAGGATGATTCTCTCTACGATGCTACCGAGGATGACGATTCCTTCTTTGCATCGGCAGAGGAACTGATGGATTCCGATTTCGAGGATTGATCAAAACAAACCACAAGCAAAGTCCATCCGCCACGGCGGATACCGGAGAGTGGGAGGGGAAGTTCCTCCCGCACTCCGTGTGAATATAGATAGAAAGGTTCATGGTTATAACTGTGGAGCATAACGAATTTAATTCTATTAAAATTGGATTAGCGTCTTCGGATATGATCCGTGAGTGGTCCTACGGCGAGGTCAACAAGCCCGAGACCATCAACTATAGAACGCTCAAAGCAGAGGTCGGCGGACTGTTCTGCGAGCGTATTTTCGGTCCCAGCAAAGATGGCGCTTGTATGTGCGGCAAGTATAAGAACTCGCACAGCAAAGAGGTCATCAAGTGCGAAAAGTGCGGCGTTGACGTAACCACCAAAAAGGTGCGCCGCGAGCGTATGGGACACATTGAGCTTGCCGCTCCCGTTTCTCACATCTGGTATTTCAAGGCAGTGCCTTCCCGCATGGCTTTGGTTCTGGATATGTCTCCCAAGGCATTGGAGCAGGTGCTCTATTTTGCAGAGAACGTGGTTCTCGATCCCGGCCACACTCCCCTGGAGAAGGGCTTGGTTCTTTCCGAGAAGCAATACGTTGAATACCGCGAGCTGTACGGCAACGAGTTCCGCACCGGTATGGGTGCTGAGGCGATCAAGGAGCTTTTGCAGGGCATCGATATCGAGGCTTTGGCAGAGTCCCTGAAGGAAGAGCTTGCACAGGCTACCGGTCAGAAAAAGACACGCGTGATCAAGAGACTGGAGGTCGTTGAGGCATTCCGTAAGTCGGGCAACCATCTGGATTGGATGATCCTGGATGCTATCCCCGTACTGCCTCCCGAGATCCGTCCTATGGTTCAGCTGGACGGCGGACGCTTTGCATCCTCCGACCTCAACGAGCTGTACCGTCGCGTGATCAGCCGTAACAACCGTTTGAAGAAGCTGATGGAGATCCGCACCCCCGAGATCGTCATCCGCAACGAAAAGAGAATGCTGCAGGAGGCAGTAGACGCGCTCATCGATAACGGCAAGCGCGGCAAGCCCGTAACAGGCCCCTCCAACCGTCCTCTCAAGTCGCTCTCCGAGATGCTGCGCGGTAAGCAAGGTCGCTTCCGTCAAAACCTGCTCGGTAAGCGTGTTGACTACTCCGGCCGTTCGGTTATCGTTGTAGGTCCTAACCTCAAGATCTACCAATGCGGTCTGCCCAAGGAGATGGCAATCGAGCTCTTTAAGCCCTTTGTTATCAAGCGCCTTGTTGAAATGGGTAAGGCGACCAACGTAAAGGACGCACAAAAGAAGATCGACCGCGCATATGATCCTGCAAACGCTTGCGTTTGGGATGCGCTTGAAAACGTGATCAAAGAGCACCCCGTGCTCCTCAACCGTGCACCTACCTTGCACCGCCTTTCCATTCAGGCATTCGAGCCCGTATTGGTTGAGGGACGTGCAATCAAGCTGCACCCGCTGGTATGTACCGCATTTAACGCCGACTTTGACGGTGACCAGATGCCTGTACACGTTCCGCTTTCCGCGGAGGCGCAGGCAGAGGCACGTTTCCTGATGCTGTCGGCAAACAACCTCTTAAAGCCCATGGACGGTAAGGCAG
>JAZNYU010000089.1:0-4262 GCA_045594605.1 Eubacteriales bacterium | reverse complement strand
AAAACCGTGCCCCGTCACAACGTTTGCGTGCGTCTTTGCTCCATTCGTTGCTGCTTTATGCACCCCTTTACGGAGTGCAACGATGCTCCCGGTCCCAACGGCGACATATGGACAAGAACCGAAGAGTTTTTGAAAGACCTGAAGGGGTGGGGCAAGATTTGCGATAACATTTATATTTGGGACTATACCACCAACTTTGCTTACTATATTCCCCCCTTCTCTAACTTCGGCTCTCTGCGCCAAAATATGCGCCTCTATTATGAAAGCGGCGTGCGTGGCATGTTTGCACAGGGCAACAGCCAATCCCCCTCGGGTGAGTTTGGAGAGCTGCGCGCTTATCTGATCGCCAAGCTGATGTGGAATCCCTTGATGAGTGAAGAAGAATACTACATGCACATGGATGAATTCCTTGCTGCCTACTACGGAGAGGGCTGGGAGTACATTCGCAAATTTATCGATAAGACCACCGAGCTCGCCTCCAATAATGGCAGCTGCATCAACATCTACGAAGAACCTCTGCAATCCATCACCAAGGAAGAGTACCTTGCGCATGAGGCAGACTTTAACGCTTGGTGGGATGCCGCTATGGAGCTTGCGGGTGACCGTGTTGGCTACGTTGGTCGCTCGCGTATGCAATGGCGTTACATCCAGCTTCTTCTCCATCCGGACGAGAAAGCCTGTCTGCAATTTGTTGCCGACGTTGGAATTTACGGTCTCAGATGGGCAGAAAGCACCAAAAACAACAAGCCCCTCAACCAGATGTTCCCCGACCTCTATCCTTAAACACTTCCACATCCCGATAACAATCTCAAAAAGGAGACAGAAAAATGAGCATTACTCTGAAGCAAGTTTCGATCCTGACGGGCAACACCGAGACCGAGGTGTATGCCAAAGAAGAATTGCAAAAGTATTTGGAAATGAAGGGCGTTACCGTCAAGGACGGCGCATACCCCATTACCATCACCTATGACAAAACGCTCTCCCGCAACGACGGTTTTCGCGTCAGCGCAACTGCCGATGGCATGACCTTTGCAGGCGGCACCGAACACGCCGTCCTTTACAGTGTTTATAAATTTCTTGAAAAGTTTGTAGGCGTTCGCTACTTCCTGCCCGGACTGGAAAAGGTCCCTGCGGGCGACATCACATTTGAAGAAGGTGTCCTCATTGATTTTGCCCCCATTTTTGAATCCCGTCAGATCAACTGGAACGCCGTAACAAAGAGTGCCGAATGGTGCACCAAACAAGGCATTAACAACTGCGACGCCGACATGAGCGGCAAGTTTGGCGGTAAGTGGAGCTACGGCGGGTTGTTTGTTCACACCCTTGGCAAACTGACCGAAACAGGCGAATGGGGCGGTGCTAACCCCTGTCTGTGCGATCCCGAAAACCTCAGAAAAGCCATTAAGAACGTCAGAGCCGCTCTTGAGGCAAATCCCAACACCGACATCGTTTCTGTCTCCCAAAACGACAATAACAACTACTGCAAGTGCGAAAAATGTCAAGCAGTAGATGCCGAGGAAGGCAGCCCCTCGGGCAACATGCTCCGCTTTGTAAACGCCATTGCTGCTGACATTGCCGAGGATTACCCCCACGTGGTAGTCGATACGCTGGCTTACAACTACACCCAAGCCGCTCCCAAGATCACAAAGCCCCTGCCCAACGTTTGCGTGCGCCTGTGCTCCATTCGTTGCTGCTTTATGCATCCCCTGACCAAGTGCCCCAACAAGCGCGTTTGGACCAAAACCCCCGCTCTTGTGCGCGACCTTGTAGAGTGGGGCAAGATCTGCAACCGCATCTACATTTGGGACTACACTACAAACTTTAAGTTTTACGTTCCCACCTACGCCAACTTTGGTGCTTTGCGCGAGAATATGCGCTTCTACGTTGACAACCACGTGCGCGGAATGTTCCCGCAGGGCAACAGCCAATCTATTTCGGGCGAGTTCGGTGAGGTTCGCGCTTACCTGCTTGCCAAGCTGATGTGGGATCCTTACATGAGTGAGGAAGAATACTACACGCACATGGACGAGTTCCTTGAGGCTTACTACGGGGACGGCTGGAAGTACATTCGCAAGTATATCGACAAGACCACAGAGCTGGCTGCCGACGGATGCATGAACATCTATGAAAATCCCTTTACCGCCATCACGCGTGAGGAATACGCCGAGAACGAGGTCGACTTTGACGAGATCTGGCAAAAAGCCGAAGAGCTTGCCGACGAGGATCGCAAGGAGAACGTTCGCCGTTCCGCTCTGCAATGGCAGTACCTCAAGCTGATGCTCCACCCAAGCCTTGAGGGATCGAAAAAGCTGGTTCACGACGTAAAGAGCCGCAACATTCTTTGGCTCGAACGCAAATACGAGGTCGAGGACGCAACCGACCTTACCCTCTCCCCCGACCATTGGTTTGATTACAGATATTAAAGCAATTAAGGGGGGCGCTGTCCGTTGGGACACCTCCCTTTTTGTTTGTTGTTTTTTATCTGATTTGTGCAGACATGTAAAGCCAGAAGTCAAACTCGTCGTTAAAGTCTACGCTTACCTCGCCGTCGGCAAAGGTCATAATGGTCATCATCACTGCGGTCTCGCTGCAATGAATGTAGGTCGTTACACCGCGGCCGTTATCGATGATGTTATAGCCGTTGTAGCCGAGTAGCGTCTTGCCCTCAAGAGAGCCGTCGAGAATGCCGCTGACAAATGCGTTCCAAGCGGATTGGTCAACGCCCATCGACGTATCCTCGGGGTTGATCACAAAGGATGCTTGCTTGCCCGTGTTACCCCAAGCACAGATAACAGACCAACGTCCGCTTCTGATGTTCGGCTTTGCAACACCCATGGGCAGGAATGCGTATTTAACGGTTGCACCCTCGTAGATCACCTTGAGGTTCTTCCACTCGTGGCCTTCGTTGATTTGAGTATTCAAGCCGTGGTGCGCGATTTGTACGATATCACTGTCGAATGCAAGAACATCATAGTTCTTAACCGCGGCCTCTGCGGGATATTCGCAAGAGTCACCCATGCAAAGGAAGCCCTTAACACCGCCGCCACCGGTCTTGAAGATGATACCCGTATCGTTGTAATCCGGAATCGGTTTGTCGGGAGACCAGAGAATATCGGGGGTGTGGAGCATTTCTACGGTTGCGTTGCCAAAGTAATACTTGACACCGGAGTGAGGAATGAGATAAGTTGCCTCGGGGCAAGCGGTCAGGCAAAGCTCATGGAATGCCGCCTCGCCCGCATAACCCGCACCCGTGGGTGCAATCTCATTGTTGGAAGGTACTTGATATACAAAGTAGTTGACCTGCGTCTTATCCTTGTATTTATCAAAATAGTTTTTGGTAATACCGTTGTGGTCGCCGTGACCGTGGGTAAAGAACCAAGCTTCAACAATAAACTCGCCGTTCTCGTTCTTGGCAATGTCAAGGGATTCGAGAGCGAGGTAGAGGTTATCTGCGTTGGAATCGTAGTACCAACCGCCGTCAACGATCATTGCGCGACCGTTGGAAAGCTTAAAGATGTAGCAAAGACCAATGTTGGGGTTGTTCTCGGTGCTGGCAACGTTGCCGGAAACGGGAACGTCAACACCAAGCTGTACCAAAACGATCTCGCCCTTGCCTGTCTCCTCGTTGGGGGAAAGAGGAGCGTTGGCACTTTCTTTGATGGTGTCGCGAATCAAGCGCATGTCGCCCAACTCGGGGAACCAATACAGAACGATGCGAGAGGTACCCTTGGTGAGCATAATGGTTTGGAACTTTGCGCCCTCGATCATATCCACATCAAGGAGCGTGTAGCCATCTGCCTTGAATTGGTCTACAAAGAGGTTGATATCCCAAACGTTGCCGTAGAGTTCAAGATCAGAATCAAAGGTGCTCTCAAACGAATCCAGGTGCAGGGGCTCTGCGAGCCAATCGTAAAGCTCGTCATTGCGCTCAACAACAACCTCTCCATTGGCAAAGGTGAATACCGTTACCATAGGTCTGGTCTCGCTCGATGCAATATAGGTGATGAGTCCCTTGCCGTTATCAAGGATATTAATACCGTTATAGCCAAGGTAAGTCTGGTGAGTATTGGTGCCTGCAGCAACTGCGTCAACGAATGCCTGATAGTTTTCTCCACTCAAGGCGCCAAATGCCTTGTCATCCTTGTTCATAAAGTAGGAGATTCCACAGTTGGCATTGCCCCAGAACACGATAACCGTTGAGCGGCCGTTGCGCGAATCGTAAGGATTGCGGTCACCCATGGGAAGTACTGCGTACTTTGCGC
>JAZNYU010000088.1:0-4321 GCA_045594605.1 Eubacteriales bacterium | reverse complement strand
TGGATCGATCCGATGGGGGACGGACCCCTGGCATCCTTTTTGTATGCCATCACCGAGCCCATCATTCTGCCGTTCCGCAAGCTGTTTGAAAAAATGAATTGGTTCGTTGGCTCGCCCATTGATATGGCGTTTATGTTCGCCGTCTTTGCCATCGTCATTCTGCAAACCGTTCTTGAGGTGCTTTTGTAATGGCGGCAGAGAACACGCGTGACCTGTTTGAAGCGCGTCTTGAGGATGCCATTCGCAAATGCACCTCGGGGAGCGTGGCGCATATTCCGTTTTTGACCATGCGCCAGCGCCGCTGCGCCGAACGGCTTCTGGATGCACGCGGACTGCACGACTCTTATTGGTTTTGGGGAGGGCATCGCACCGCCGAGCGGGCGTGCCTCTTTCTGTTGCCCGACTACCTGACCGCCATTCTGCCCGAGGATGCAGCCGCGCGCGAGGCGGCTCTCTTTGACTATCTTACTGAGGAGCTGACCGATGCCGTCGTGTCGCTTTCCATCAAGGGCAGCGGCTTTCGCAATCTTTCGCACCGCGATTATCTTGGAGCGGTCTTGGGGCTTGGCATCGAGCGAGATGCCATTGGAGACATTGCCGTGCAAGACGCGCACAGTGCCATTCTTTTTTGCCCGCGTGCGCTTGCGGGCTTTTTGATGGGGGAGCTGACAAAGGTCGGCGCGGATACCGTCCGTTGCCGCGAATGTGTCATCAACGAGAGCTTTACCGATGGCAAGCAGTACCGTCCCATCAGCGATACCGTCGCATCTCCGCGACTTGACTGCGTGGTTGCCGCGCTCTGCAATCTCTCGCGCGAGGCGGCGCAAAACGCCGTGCGCAGCGGTTTCGTTGAGGTCGACTTCGAGCCTGAGGAACGTGTCGACACCATCCTTACACCGCCCATCACAATCTCGGTGCGTGGCTACGGACGCTTCATCCTCCGCTCCTTCGACGGGGAAACCCGAAAGGGAAGGTTGCGTTTGAAAGCAGAGCTGTTAGTTTAGGGAAAAGAATGTGGGGAGACCTTTTTGCAAAAAGGTCTCCCCACACCCCTTCCAAAAACTCTCTAACAAGAGGTCTAAAAATAGAGTTGTCAGTGCACTAACAGACGGACGGCGCGAGGGTAAACCTCGCTTTGGCTACCGCAATTTTGTAGGGACCGCCGAGACCCTACAAAATAAGAAAGTTGTTTAGGTACGCAAAGGGATAGCAAATGTGCTATCCCTTTGGTTTTTATTGGCATTTGTTTCTTTTGCGACTTCTTTTCCATTGATTGATTTTATCAAATACACCCAAACAGTGAAGTGCATAAAGCATCAATGAAGCAAGCGCCAAACCGCACACAAATGACATAATATTATCGCAAATATTTGCAGGAATCATGCCGTTCAATCGTCCTTTGTGCTCATTTCCAAAAAGCAGATAACTAACAAGCATCAAGCAAATAGAGGAAGCCAACATTGTTTGCAATTTTTCTTTGCGTCTGTTAGTTTCTTCTGTCGTGTATTCTGCTACCTTTTTCAGGGTTTCTTTGGTTTCATTATTCATCTTCTCGCTTTTTCTTTCCCCATCTATTATTTCGCGGATATCCACATCATAAAAATCTGCAAGCTCTATGAGCATATCAATATCGGGCATATTACTACCGGTCTCCCATCGCGATATTGTTCTTGAGGATACGTAAAAATGCTCTGCAAACTGTTCTTGTGTCAATCCTTTTTCTTTGCGTAGGCATTTGAGAAATTTGCCTATTTTTTGTTGGTTCATTTGTCACTCCTCCTTGTGTCTAAATAATATCACACCAAAATGCAAAACTCCACGACACAAAGCGAGAAATGCCGTGATTGATGGGTGACATCTTGTGTCCTGTCCGTGTATGATAAACTCTTTTTTCTTCCTTTTGTTCAAAAGTTTTTGAAAGGGGTGCAGGGGGAAACTTTTTCCTTAAAAAGTTTCCCCCTGCAATCTTTTAAAATTTACTCCTCATCATCCACGTCGTCGGCAAAAACTTCTGCCAAGGTGTGGTGGGCGTGTGCTTCTTCTTTGGGAACGATGTCGCCTGCCTTTGTCAAGGCGATCTTAGTCAGCATAGGACCTACTAATTCATATACCAACACACCAAAGAGCACGATATTTCTTACAATGTACCCGTCGGCGAGGAGCGCGCCTGCAATAGCGGACATTCCAAGAGCAACGCCCGCCTGCGGGAAGAGCGTGATGCCGAGGTATTTGACAATCGATTTGCGGCATCCGGAGAGCTTTGCGCTGCTTGCCGCGCCTACGTATTTGCCGAGTGCGCGGAAGAGCACGTAGACCGCACCAATGAGAATGATCATCGGCGAGCCGAAGATGCTCAAATCGAGCTCTGCGCCGCTGAACACAAAGAAGAGGATGAGAACCGGCATCGTCCATCTGTCGGTCTTTTCCATCAGCTCGTCTGCGCTGTCGCAAATATTGCAGAAGAGCGTACCCATCATCATACAAACCAGAAGGTTCGAGAAGGCAATCTCAATGCCAAAGGGAAGATGGAATTCCATCTGTGCCAGCGCAACCGTGAGGAGTACAAAGGTCAGAGTGATACAAAGACGCTTACTGTTGGATTGGAAGTGATCCTCTACAATCGAAAGGAGCCAGCCCGCAAGTCCGCCAAGCACCAAGGAGAGGGTGACCTCTACCAAGGGATTGATCAAAAGGGAAATGATGCCAACTGCCTCGGCGCCGTTCTCCAGCGCTTGGGCAATACCCATCGAAACCGCAAAGCAAACAAGACCGACGGCGTCATCAAGTGCAACAACGGGCAAAAGCAGACTGGTCAGGGGGCCCTTTGCCTTATACTGCTTTACGACCATCATGGTTGCCGCAGGAGCGGTCGCGGTAGCGATTGCGCCGAGCGTGATAGCAACCGAAAGAGGAAGGACCTCTTCACCAAGGATAAAGTGAAGCCCGATCAGCGCGCCGTCTACTACAAGCATCGTTACGATTGCTTGCGCGCAACCAACAATGGCTGCCTGACGTCCCGTCTTTTTGAGCGAGGAAAGCTTAAACTCCGAGCCAATGGCAAACGCAATAAAGCCAAGGGCAACGTCCTGCACGATCGCGCCCGTGCCCTTCATCATTTCGGCGTTCGAGAATACGCCCGTAATGCCAAGCGCACCAAGACCGTAAGGGCCGATCAGAACGCCTGCAATCAAATATCCCGTAACGGCGGGCAACCCCAAGGGCTTTGCAAAACGGGAGAGCAACAGTCCCATAAACAGTGCCAGCGCCAAGCCAAACAGAACCTGAGAGCTGCCACCCTCTGAGAACGCGCCTGCAAATTGTTCGTAAAACATAATTTTATACCTTCTTTATGTAAAATAATTAAAATCACAAAACATCGACTATTATACTCCCAATGTGTGTGAATGTCAATAGGAAAATCAAAAAAAATTAAACATCTTTTTCACAATCTAAAAAGAACGAAAAAGAAAAAAAGAATTGACATTCGAGGGTGGATATGGTATACTGAATACAGAAAAAACGCGCGGAGGACAGTACAATGCTGAAAGTAGAACGCACATCCGTTATGAATATCGACAACGCCATCCGTGGCGCTCGCAACCCCATGAACAGCTGGGCAAAGTCGGATAGCATCTATGACGAGAACGGCAAGTTTATCATCGGCGCCGCCGACCTCGATTTTGGTCACCGCTTGGCGGTTGCAGGCAGCGACCACCGCAAATTCTTGCGTCAGGTGTTCGTTTCCGTCGACATCACCGCGCCTCTGTATTGGTGGAAGGAGTTTGACACCTACAAGGTCGGCACCGTTGCCAACTCCACCTCGACCATGCACAAGATCCACGCCAAGGAATTTTCTCGCGACGACTTCTCCCACGACCGCCTCGACGAGGGCGGACTCAATCTGCTCGATGCCATCATCGATTATCTTGAGTGTGAGCGCCAAAAATTCCTTGAGAACAAAGAGGACCGCCAAAGCTGGCACAACATGATCCAAATGCTGCCCTCCTCTTACAACCAAATGCGTACCGTTACGCTTAACTACGAAAACCTCATCAACATCTATTACGCGCGCCGTACGCACAAGCGCGCCGAGTGGCACGCCCTGTGGGGCTGGATCGAATCGCTGCCCTGCGCCGGTGAATGGATTTGTGTGAGAGAGTGATTTTAGAGTTGGTTTGTTTGTGGGGGAATTTCTTGCAAGAAGTTCCCCCGCACCCCCTCCAAAAAGCACTCGCACAAAAAGAAAAAGGATTCACTCCAAAGATACGGATAGACAGGCGGCGCAAGTCACAGACTTGCTTTTGCTCTCGCAAGCGGCTGG
>JAZNYU010000087.1:0-1690 GCA_045594605.1 Eubacteriales bacterium | reverse complement strand
AGCACGTAAGAACGGCTCTCAAAGGGCGACAAGATATGCAAAATGCTCTCGCCTGCAACCTGTGTTAAGGCAAACAGCATACCGCTGATAAACTGACTGCTGACATTGCCGGGGAGTGTGTAATTCCCCACGGTCAGAGGTCCTTTTACGGTGATGCCGCGCTCGGTTTGCTCAAAGCCAAGGGTATGCTCGTGGCAAAGGTCGGCATAAACGGTCATGGGGCGGCGCAAAAGGGACGGTGCGCCAACGAGTGTTGTTGCGTTGCCCGAAAGCAGGCAAAGAGGCAAGAAAAAGCGCATCGTGCTACCGCTCTCGCGACAAGGCAAGGTGGCACCGGGTGCATTGCAAAAATCAATACCTTGGATGGTGACGTCGTTTTTCTCTACTCCACACCTTGCGCCAAGTGCGCGCAAGCAGTCAAGCGTCGCCTCGACGTCCTCGCAATCCGAAACACCGCAAATGCGGCTCTCTCCCTGTGCCAAGGCGGCACAGATGAGGGCTCGGTGTGCCATGCTTTTGGATGGCGGTGCGCTCACGCGACCGCGTGCGACCGATGGAAAAACACGAATATTCATTGGCTCTCTCCTTTGGAGAGAAATTCACAGAGGAAATCCATTGCCTGCAAATATCCTGCAACTCCCTGCCCCGTGATGGTCTTTTGGCAGGCGGCACGGATGTAGCTGACCTGGCGGAAAGCCTCGCGCTCCTCTACCTTGGAGATATGAACCTCAACGGTAGGGATCTGCACGGACTTAACAGCATCGAGGAGTGCGATGCTTGTGTGCGTATAGGCACCGGGGTTGATGACGATGCCGTCTGCCCCGTTGCAATATGCTTCTTGAATTTTGTCAACGAGGTCACCCTCGTGGTTGGATTGATAGCAAACTGTCTCAATACCAAGCTCGCCTGCGTGGGTCTGTATCATTTGAATAAGCCCCTCGTAGGTGGTATTTCCGTAGTGTTGCGGCTCGCGAATACCCAAGAAATTGAGGTTGGGGCCGTTGATGATGTAGAGTTTCATAGGTTCAAAAACTCCTTTCTGATGCGCTCTGCTACCTCGTCTATACTGCCGTCACCGTCAATTCGGCAATCCGCCGTGGCACAGTAGCGCGCGTAACGTTCCTCGTATCGGCGACGGATATCCTCGGCAGAGGATGCCAAGGGACGGTCGGGAGTGGGCAAAAGAGCTGCGAGTGGGCGATCGATAAAATAGATCTTTCCGTTACGGTGCAACAGATCAACGTTCTCATCACGCAAGATCGCGCCGCCGCCCGTTGCGAGAACGATATTCTTTTTATGGGACAGGACCTCTCTAAGAACGCGAGTCTCCAAATTGCGAAAGGCTGCCTCGCCCTCGCTTGCAAAAATGTCGGAAATCGGACATCCCGCCACATGGACGATCTCCTCGTCAAGGTCAAAAAATTCTCGTTTCAATACTCCTGCCAAGCGTTTGCCAACGGTGCTCTTTCCTGCCCCGGGCATACCCGAAAGAACGATGTTTTCGGTCTTTTTGAGAAGGTCGAGATAAATGCGTTCGGTGGTTTGTGTGTCATAGATGCAATCAAGGAAAAGCTCGGATGCGCGTACCGCTTGGGCAACGAGCATGTAGAGACCGCCCTCTGCCTTGATGCCTTTTCTTTGCGCTTCCAATACAAGTCTTGTGCGCAAGGGATTGTAGATGGCGTCGATC
>JAZNYU010000086.1:0-8206 GCA_045594605.1 Eubacteriales bacterium | reverse complement strand
GCTACCTCTTTACCGACGTTGGCGAGATCGTTATCAATAACGAGGACGGTGACGTTGACGAGGATAAGCTGATGGAGCAGGCACTTGAGGCAGGCGCTGCAGACTTCAAGGCAGAGGGTGACGTTTTCATCATCACCACCGAGCCCGATGACGTTTACAACATTCAGGAAGATCTCAGAGCCGCAGGCTATGAGATTCTCTCTGCCGACAAGACCAAGCAGGCTTCCACATCCGTTACTCTCGATAGTGAAGATGACATCAAATTTATGAATCTTCTCATTGAAAAGCTCGAAGAGGATGACGATGTTATGGACGTTTACCACAACTGGGAAAACTGCGATTGATTTTTTGAAAAAAGTTTTAAAAAAACTATTGACAAACACTTTTTTGTGTGGTATACTACACGTAATTTAAAAAAAGGCGATGACGAAGAAGGTCGAGTAAGGGAGTCTCCAGAGAGTCGGGTATGGTGTGAACCGATGACAAAATTACTCAAGACCCATCACTTCCGAGCCGGATGTTCGAAAGATTGTGTTCAAGTAGAATTTTCCCGTGATTGCTGCGTCAAGGCATAGGAATTGTTTGATTCCAAGAGTGGCGACAATGTCGCAATTTGAGTGGTACCGCGAGTGTATTTTCACACCCGTCTCAAAGAATTGAGACGGGTGTTTTATTTTTTGAAAAGGAGGAAACCAAAATGTCGAACTTATCATCAAACACTTTGCAGGAGGTTGCGCTTCGAATTCGCGAAATGCGTGAAATTTTCGATTTCAGCGTTGAAACCATGGCAGAGAAGACCGAGGTATCGGTTGCCGAATACTGCAGATATGAAAGCGGTGAGTTGGATTTTCCGTTTACCTTTATTTATAAATGTGCGCAGGCGTTTGGTATTGGCATGACCGACCTTTTGGAAGGTCGCAGTGCGCACCTTTCGTCCTACACGGTCACGCGCCGCGGTCAGGGACAGCAAACGGCAAAAGAGGATGGCATTGAGATTTCCAACTTAGCCCCCATGTTCCGCAAAAAGCTGGCAGAGCCCTATTGGGTTCGCTATGAATATAACCCCGATCTGCAAAACCGTCCCATCCACCTGACAAAGCACTCCGGTCAGGAGTTTGACATGGTGCTCAAGGGCAAGCTTAAGGTGCAGGTTGGTGATAACGTCGAGTATCTTGGCGAGGGCGACAGTATTTATTACAACAGCTCCACACCACACGGTATGATCGCGATCGACGGCGAGGACTGTCTCTTTGTAGCAGTCGTTCTGCCGGGCGAGAACGAAAAAGAGGACGTGATCAGAGATACGCTGATCCCGATGCGCACCCCCAAGAGAGAATTGGTCTGCGACCGCTTTATCTCCACAGTCGAGGATGAAAACGGTCTGTTGCAGTCCATCGATTTTCATGATGAGGACAAATTCAATTTTGGCTTTGACGTTGTGGATGCCATTGCACAAAAAGAGCCCGATAAGCTTGCTATGATCCACATTGCAAACGATAAGACCGAGCGCCGCTTTACCTTTAACGATATGAAACGCGCATCGGCACAGTGTGCAAACTATTTCAAATCCATGGGCATTAAAAAGGGCGACCGCGTCATGCTCGTCCTCAAGCGCCATTATCAGTTCTGGTTCGCAATTCTCGGCTTGCACAAGCTGGGGGCTATCGTTATTCCCGCAACCAATCAGCTGCAGGCGCATGACTTTGAATATCGCTTTGAAGCGGCCGAAGTCAGTGCGATCGTTTGCACGGCAGACGGCGACGTTGCCCATCAGGTCGACCTCGCACAACAGAAGTGCCCAATGCTCACCACCAAGGTCCTTGTTGGCGGTAAGCGCGACGGCTGGAGAGACTTTGACGAGGAATTCGGTCTTTACAGCACGCATTTCTATCGCACCGACGATACACCCTGCGGTGACGATTTGATGCTGATGTTCTTTACATCGGGAACTACAGGATACCCCAAGATCGCAGCACATACCTACAAATATCCGCTCGGTCACTTTGTCACCGCCAAGCATTGGCACGGTGTCAGCGACGGCAGTCTCCATTTTACCATCTCCGAAACGGGATGGGGCAAGGCTCTTTGGGGCAAGCTCTACGGTCAGTGGCTGTGTGAGGGCGCGGTCTTTACCTATGACTTTGACCGTTTCTCGGCATCGGATATTCTTCCCATGTTTGCAAAATACAATATCACCACCTTCTGTGCGCCCCCCACGATGCTGCGCATGATGATCAAGGAAGATATCTCCAAATACGATCTTTCTTCCATCAAGCACATGACCACCGCGGGCGAGGCTCTCAACCCCGAGGTCTACCGTCAGTTTGAAAAGGCAACGGGACTGCAGATCATGGAAGGCTTCGGGCAGACCGAGCTGACACTTACCATTGCAAATCTTATTGGTGGCACACATAAGCTCGGCTCCATGGGTAAGCCCATTCCGCTTTATGACGTTGATATCGTTGACCCCGACGGCAACCCCGTAGCGGTTGGTGAGGTTGGCGAGATCGTTGTCCGTACCGACAAAAAGGTTCCTTGCGGACTGTTTGCAGGGTACTACAAGAACGAGGAAAAGACCGCCGAGGTTTGGCACGACGGTATGTATCATACAGGCGACACCGCATGGCGCGATGAGGACGGCTTCTATTGGTACGTTGGTCGCGTAGATGACGTTATCAAGTCCTCGGGCTACCGCATCGGTCCCTTTGAGATCGAAAGCGTTATCATGGAGTTGCCTTACGTTCTTGAATGCGGCGTATCCGCAATGCCCGATGAGGTCAGAGGACAGATCGTCAAGGCATCCATCGTTCTCACAAAGGGAACTGAACCTACCGAAGAGCTCAAAAAAGAGATCCAGACCTACGTCAAGGAGCACACCGCACCTTACAAATATCCCCGTGTGGTTGTTTTCCGCGATGAACTCCCCAAAACCATCAGCGGCAAGATTCAAAGAAATAAGCTCTGATACTGCTAATATATAATATTGGAAATATTATAAAATCTATTGACAAATAACCAAAAGTGTGTTACAATACTTTATAATTTAGAAAGGCACTGACGAAGAGGGTGTTGGCAAACAGGTCTTTGCAGAGAGATGGCGTTTGGTGCAAGCCATTGGACTTTACCAACATTTGTAGCTTCTGAGCCGAAGGGAAGAACGAGCGCGCTCCATTAGACCCCTTCCGTGATTGCTGCGTTAACGCATAGGAGCTGTCAGGCTCCAAGAGTGGCGACTTTGTCGCAATTTGAGTGGTACCGCGGGTGTTATTGCACTCGTCTCAAGGTTATTTTCGCTTGGGACGAGTGCATTTTTGGTTCCCGGGCAAGAAACGGAGAGAAAACATGAAACAAATGAGCGGATTGGATTTCAAGATCCGAGAGATGGCAGAGCGTATTCGAGAGTTACGCGAAATCACACGCTATACTCCCGAGGAGATGGCGGCAAAAACCGACGTTACGATCGAAGAATATCTGGCGTGTGAAAACGGGCAGAGTGACCTCAACTTTGCATTTATCTACCGTTGTGCACTGGCTTTTGGTGTCAACGTCACCGACATCATCGACGGTGTCAGCCCCAAGCTTAAGTCCTACACGGTCACCCGCAACGGCGCGGGACAACGCATTGAGCAGGCACACGGCATGACCTACTACAATCTGGCATACGCTTTCCAAAACCGTATTGCCGAGCCTCTGCTTGTTCGCAGTGAATACAGCGAAGAAGCACTCCATAAGGATATTGAGCTGACAACACACGCAGGTCAGGAGATCGACATTGTCATCTCAGGTAGCCTGATGGTGCAGGTCGGCTCGCACAAAGAGATCCTGCGCGCAGGCGACAGCATCTACTATGACAGTAGCGCACCGCACGGTATGATCGCCGTTGACGGTCAGGATTGCGAATTCTATGCGATCGTGCTCAATCCTACGGGCGAGCCCATTCCCGAATTGACGCCCGCAAAGCTGGTGCAGGGAACTGCCACCGTTCAAAAGGACACCAAGGAGCGCATCTATCAACAGTTTATTGACGTTGAAGAGGATGAAAACGGCACTCCCACGTCCATTCAATTCAAAAACACCGAAAACTTCAACTTTGCATTCGATCTTGTGGATGCTCTTGCCGATAAAGAGCCGCAAAAGCTTGCAATGCTGCACATTGCAGGAGATAAGACCGAGCGCAGATTTACCTTTAAGGATATCAAAAAAGCATCGGCACAGTGTGCCAACTATTTCAAGTCGCTTGGCATCAAAAAGGGTGACCGCGTTATGCTTGTCCTCAAGCGCCACTACCAGTTCTGGTTTGCTATGCTTGGTTTGAACAAGCTCGGTGCCATTGCCATCCCTGCACCCAATCAGCTGCAGGCGCATGACTTTGAATACCGCTTTCAAGCCGCAGGCATCAACACCGTTCTCTGTACTGCCGACGGCAACACCGCACACCAAATCGAGCTCGCAGCCAAAACCTGCCCCGAGCTCAAGAATTTTTTGATCGTTGGCGGCGCAAGAGAGGGCTGGAGAAGCTTTGACGAGGAATACACGCTTTACAGCTCGCACTACAACCGCGGCGAGGATGCGCCCGGCGGTGACGATCTGATGCTGATGTTCTTTACGTCGGGAACTACGGGATATCCCAAGATCGCGGCGCACAATTACAAATACGCACTCGGACACTTCCACACCGCAAAATATTGGCACAATGCCGACCCCAACGGCTTGCACTTTACCATCTCGGATACGGGCTGGGCAAAGGCAATGTGGGGCAAGCTCTACGGTCAGTGGCTCTGTGAGGCGGCAACCTTTGTTTACGACTTTGACCGCTTTGATGCTGCCGAGATCTTGCCGATGTTTGCAAAATACAACATTACAACCTTCTGCGCACCTCCCACAATGCTGCGCATGATGATCAAGCAAGATATTTCCAAATACGATCTTTCTTCCGGCAAGCACATGACAACGGCGGGCGAGGCACTCAACCCCGAGGTCTACCGTCAGTTTGAAAAGGCAACGGGACTGCAAATTCTCGAAGGCTTTGGACAAACCGAGAGCACCATGATCATCGGTAATATGATCGGTGCACCGCACAAGATCGGCTCTATGGGTAAGCCCGCACCGATCTATGACGTTTCTCTTGTGGGTGCTGACGGTAACCCCGTCGCAGTCGGTGAGAGCGGTGAGATCGTTGTCAACGTCAAAAACGGAGCACCTTGCGGACTCTTTACGGGCTACTACCGCGATGCGGAAAAGACCGCCGAGGTATGGCACGACGGTTATTACCACACGGGCGACGTTGCTTGGTGCGATGAGGACGGCTTCTATTGGTACGTAGGACGTGCCGACGACGTTATCAAGTCCTCGGGCTACCGCATCGGTCCCTTCGAGATCGAGAGCGTTATTATGGAGCTGCCTTACGTCCTTGAATGCGGTGTTTCTGCCGCTCCCGACGAGGTTAGAGGACAGATCGTCAAGGCATCTATCGTTCTTACCAAGGGAACAGAACCCACAGAAGAACTCAAAAAAGAAATTCAAACCTACGTTAAGGAGCACACCGCTCCCTATAAATACCCCCGTCTTGTGGTATTCTGCGATGAGCTCCCCAAAACCACGAGCGGAAAAATTCAGAGGAACAAACTATGATGAACAAACGCGTTTTGCTCTTGTGCGGACATTACGGCAGCGGCAAAACCAACATTGCCGTCAATCTGGCGCAAGCGATCAAGAGGGAATATCCGACCGTAACGCTTGCTGACCTTGACATCGTCAATCCGTATTTTCGTTCCAAGGACAGTGCCGCCGAGCTGGAAGAGGCTGGCATTCGACTCATTTGCTCCAATTACGCAAACAGCAACGTCGATATCCCCGCACTTCCACCTGACCTCTACGCCCTGACCGATGACCGCCGTATGCGCGCCATCATCGACGTGGGCGGTGATGACCGCGGTGCTTTGGTGCTTGGCAGACTTGCTCCCGCAATTTTGGCGGAGAACGATTACGAGATGCTGATGGTGATCAATTGCTACCGCCCCTTAACGCGCGATGCGGCATCCACCCTTGAGGTAATGCGTGAGATCGAGACCGCCTGCGGTATGCGATTCACCGCATTGGTCAACAACTCCAATCTCGGAGTGGAAACCACTGCCGAGGACGTGCTTCGGTCGGTATCCTACGCCAACGAGGTGGCGGCTATGTCGGGCTTGCCCGTCGTTATGACAACGGCAGACCAAAAATTGCAGAGTGAGCTGGAAGGGAAGATTCCCGATCTTTTCTCACTTGAGCTGCAAAAAAAGATTCAGTAACTGTTTAAAATCCTACCCAAAGGAGTACATAAAAATGGCAAAATTAACGTTTTTGACCGATAAATGCAAGGGCTGCGGTCTGTGTGTGGACGCTTGCCCCAAAAAGGTGCTTCGTCTGGCACCCGATAAGATCAACAAAAAAGGACATCACCCCATAGAGGCAGAAAACCCTGATGCTTGCATTGGCTGTGCTTTCTGTGCAACGATGTGTCCCGACTGCATTATTACTGTTGAGAGGTGATCAAAATGGCAGATAAAGTATTGATGAAAGGCAACGAAGCCATTGCCGAGGCTGCGATCCACGCAGGCTGCAGACATTATTTTGGCTATCCCATCACCCCTCAAACCGAGATCGCGGCTTATATGGCAAAAAAGATGCCCAAGATCGGCGGCACTTTTCTGCAAGCCGAAAGCGAGATCGCGGCTATCAATATGGTCTATGGCGTAGCATCCACGGGATACCGCGTTATGACCTCTTCCTCCAGCCCCGGAATCGCACTCAAGAGCGAAGGTCTTTCTTACCTTGCAGGCTCTGATCTGCCCGCACTCGTTGTCAACGTTCAACGCGGCGGCCCCGGTCTTGGCGGTATTCAACCCAGCCAGTCCGATTATTTCCAAGCAACAAAGGCAGGCGGTCACGGTGATTTCCGCATGATCGTTCTTGCGCCTGCGTCTGTTCAAGAGATGGCAGAGCTGACCGTTAAGGGCTTTGAGCTTGCCGACACCTACCGCATGACCGCTATGATTTTGGCGGACGGTACCATGGGACAGATGATGGAGCCCGTGGCTCTTGATGACCTTGTTGTCAAGCCCGCTCCCGAAAAGCCTTGGGCTACCACAGGCACCAAAATGCAACGCCCCCACAACATTGTCAATTCGCTCTCTCTCGTTCCCGAGGAGCTTGAACAGCTCAACTTTGCTCGCTACGAGCGTTACCGCTACATCGAGGAAAACGAGGTCCTTTACGAAGAATACATGATGGACGATGCCGAGATCTGTATTGCCGCTTTCGGTATTGCCGCGCGTGTTTCCAAAAACGCGATCAACGAGGCAAGAAAGCAGGGCATTAAGGTCGGTATGATCCGTCCCATCACGCTCTGGCCCTTCCCGAAGGAAGTCTTCCGCCGCGCTGCGGATAAGGTCAACAGCTTTATCTCTGTTGAGCTTTCTATGGGACAGATGATCGAGGACGTGCGCCTTGCAACCGAATGCAAAAAGCCAGTAACGCTTTGCAATCGTGCTGGCGGTATGATCCCGTCTCCCGAGCAAGTGCTCGAAGCGATCAAGAAAGCCGCGAAAGGAGGAGAAAACTAATGGTTGTATTCAAAAAGCCCCACGCCCTAACCGATGCACCTATGCACTATTGTCCCGGCTGCACCCACGGCATCATTCACCGCCTGGTGGCCGAGGTCATTGATGAGCTTGGTATTGAGGGCAGAACCATCGGTATTGCTCCCGTTGGCTGCTCGGTTATGGCTTATAACTATTTTAACTGTGATATGATCGAAGCCGCACATGGCAGAGCCCCTGCAGTTGCCACCGGTGTAAAGCGTGCAAACCCCGAGGAGCACATCGTGTTCACCTATCAGGGTGACGGTGACCTCGCATCTATCGGTATGGCAGAAACGGTTCATGCCGCTGCAAGAAACGAAAACATCACCATTATCTTTATCAACAACGCAATCTACGGCATGACCGGCGGTCAGATGGCACCCACCTCGCTGCCCGGACAGGTAACACAGACCTCTCCTTACGGCCGTGACACCAATCACTGCGGTTTCCCGATCCGTGTGTGCGAAATGGTTTCCGAGCTGGATGGTCCCGAGTATCTTGCCCGCGTAACGGTCAACAACGTAAAGACCGTAAACAACGCCAAAAAGGCGATCAAAAAGGCATTCCAAAATCAAATTGAAGGC
>JAZNYU010000085.1:0-2100 GCA_045594605.1 Eubacteriales bacterium | reverse complement strand
ACCTTGACCGAAAAAGCCGAGCATCTCTCGCTTGCCTTTTTAGGGGAGGCACACCGCGCGGCGCTGACCTATTGCGGTCGCAACAGCGGACGTGACGGCGATAAATTTGCGGCGGCGGGACTGCATTGTGTAATGACCGAGGGCGGCGTGCCCTACCCTGCGGAGGCGGAGCTTGTGTTGGTGTGTCGCAAGCTGTATGCGGACGACTTGAAAAAAGCATCGTTTCTGGACGTTTCCCTGCTCTCCAGTTAGGTAAAGGATGATTTTCACCGCGTGTATATCTGCGAGATCGAGCAGGCACTTGTCAGAAAATCGACGCAGGATCTGCCGTAAGGAAAGAGATTTTGTTTAAAACGACGAAGTAAAATGTTTGAACGGTGCTTGACTTTCCCATTCGTTTGTGCTATAATGCACTTGCACTATATTCGGATCTACCGAAACAGTAGCAGGAGGAAAAAAATATGAAAAAAGAAACCCAACGTAAGCTCGTCTACACGGCAATGCTTGCCGCACTCGTAGTGGTATTACAGACCTTTGTGGCAATCCCCTTGGGAATGTTTACCATCACGCTCACCCTCGTGCCCATTATGTTAGGCGCGATCCTCTTCGGTCCCGCAAGCGGCGCCTTTTTGGGCGGCGTATTCGGTGTAACCGTAGCAGTTCAGGTCATTACGGGTGCCGCAGGCCCTCTGAGCTCTGCTATGCTGTTGCAGGCTCCCGTGGTCACCATCGTGCTCTGCCTGCTCAAGGGCATTGCCGCAGGCTGGGTGGCAGGCATCGTTTACCACGCATTGAAGAAGCTCGAAAAGAACAAGCTCGGTGTCATTTTGTCGGCTGTTTCCTGCCCTATTGTCAACACGGGCATTTTTGCACTTGGTCTGTTCGTCTTTTACGCCGAATTGATCAACACCTACGCCATTGAGAATGCATTTGCACACGCCTTTACCTTTGTTATGATCGGTTGCATCGGCCTCAACTTTTTGGTGGAGTTTGCAGTCAACGTGCTCCTGATCCCTGCGGTATTGCGCATTATTTCGATTGTCAAAAAGCAGTTGAAGCTGTAAGAGGTTTGCTATGATTTTAACCATTGATTGCGGAAATACACATACCACGGTAGGATGCATTGCAAAAAGCGATGACGTCTTGACTGTTTTTCGCATTCCGACCGACCGCAAAGAGACCGAATTCGGCTATGCGGCAAAGATCAACCAAATTCTGACCTTGCAAAAAATTGACCACGCTCTCATCGTGGGCGCGGTCATTTCTTGTGTCGTGCCCTCCGTGACCGACGTGCTCGTGCGTGCGGTCCGCCTTTTGACGGGGCTTGAAGCGTTGGTGGTAGGCGCCGGCGTCAAGAGCGGCTTGCACATTTGCATCAACGATCCCGGAACGGTTGCGGCAGATCTTGTTGCCACCGCCGTGGGGGCAAAAGAGGAGTATCCCCTGCCCTGCGTGATCGTAGATATGGGCACCGCCACCACCGCGACCGTGTTGGATGAAAAGGGACGCTTTATCGGCGGCGCGATCTATCCCGGCGTGGGGATCTCCCTGGAAGCACTCTCCACACATACGGCTCTGCTTCCAAACGTGGAAATGACCCCGCCGCGTCACGCGATTGCCGCTTCGACGGCGGATTGCATGAAATCCGGCATTTTGTACGGAAGTGCGGGAGCGGTGGACGGCATTCTGTATCAATTTGAAAAAGAGCTTTCCCTCTCCCCTGCAAGCATCGTGGCAACGGGTGGCATGGCGCACCTGATCGTGCCCCATTGCCGCCACGCGCTCATCCTTGACGAAACGCTTTTGTTGCGCGGGCTCAAGCTCATTTGGGACAAAAATCAAAAAACGCAGTAAAGAGAAAGGGCTCGGTGCTTATCATGGCTTCGGCAATCGGCAAAAAAACAAAACAAATCGCATACCTTTTGGCGTTGGTCTACTTCAGCAGCTATTTCATGCGCATCAATTTTGCGGTGATGATGGTCAAGATCTGCAGTGACATGCAGGTGGAAAAATCCGCACTTGCCATTGTTGTTACGGGCTTGACCGTTGCTTACGGCACGGGTCAGGTGATCAGCGGTGTGCTGGGAGACCGCATCAAGC
>JAZNYU010000084.1:0-3835 GCA_045594605.1 Eubacteriales bacterium | reverse complement strand
ACCACCCCTCCCGAGAGCGGTGAAAATCCCCCCGCTGTTCCCCAAATGACCCTGACATACGTCACCGTTGTTTGCGGAGACTCCCCCGCCGAGCAAACCGCAGCGGCAGATCTGCAAAAATATCTGGACAAAAAAGGGGTCAACGTATATACCTCCAACGGTTTTCCCATCTCGATTTTCATCAACGAAAGTCTTGGCAACGACGCCTATCGCGTAACGTCGGTTGTTGGCAAAGGAGATGAGGATTGCCTTTTGATTGAAGGCGGTAACGGCCGCGGTGTGCTTTACGGTGTTTACGCCTTTCTTGAAAAGTACGCAGACGTGCGCTTCTTCACCCCCAATTTAGAGGTTTGCAAGCCCGGAGATATCACGATCCTTGACGGCACTCTGCTCGATTACACCCCCACCTTTGCCTTGCGCCAGACCGACTGGTATAACTGGATCAACGACTCCTCAAAATATGCCTGGGCTGCAAAAAGCGGCGTCAATTTGATGAGCGGCTGGAGACAATCCTGGGACGAAGAGTTTGGCGGCAGTCTAACCTATGCACCCAGTATGTTTGTTCACACCATCGGCAAACTTGCTGAGCTGGATGCTCCCTCCCCCACACTGGTTGCTAACCCTTGCCTGACCGACGAAAACATTTATCAGACCGTACTGAAAAACGTGCGCGCTGTTTTGGAACAAAACCCCGATGCAAGAATTCTGTCCGTATCTCAAAACGACAACAAGAACTATTGCAAGTGCGAGAATTGTGCGGCAATTGATGAAGAGGAAGGCAGCCCCGCAGGCACGCTCCTCCGCTTTGTAAATAGAATTGCCAACGACATTGCAACCGACTATCCCAACGTAACCATTGATACCTTGGCGTATCAATACACACAAAATCCCCCCAAGGTAACCAAGCCCGCCCCCAATGTTTGCATCCGTCTTAGCAGCATCTCCTGTCACTTTACACATCCGCTTACAAAGAGCGACTGCTCTGCTTGCTCGGCATTTTGCGATGCATTGAAAGGATGGAGCAAAATTTGTGACAACATCTACATTTGGGATTACACCACCAACTACTCTTACTATCTTGCAACCTTCCCCAATTTCCACGTCCTGCGTGAAAACATGAAATTCTTTGCCGACCACAATGTTAAGGGCGTTTATGAGCAAGGAAACAGCCAAGGCCCCTCGGGCGAGTTTGGCGAATTGCGTGCTTACCTCATCTCCAAGCTTTTGATGAACCCCTATATGAGCAAGGCAGAATATTACGGACACATGGACGAATTCCTTGCCGCTTACTACGGCGAGGGCTGGGAATATATTCGCAAATACATCGATACCTTTGCCCGATATGCAAACGCTTCTTTGGGCGGAATGGGTATTTACAACTATCCGTTTGGCGTCCTTTCCAAGGAGTCTTTGGGTGAGCTTGCCGACACCTTTAACGAATGGTGGGACACCGCCGAGGCAATGGCCGGAGACCGCTTGGGATACGTTCAGCGTTCCCGTTGGCAATTGCGCTATCTCCTGCTCTATATTCACCCCGACAAGGCAGAGGCAGAGGCGCTGGTTGCAGCCGTTGAGGGTTATGGATGCAAATGGAGCGAGCGCTTCCCCAAGCTTCTTTGGTACGTATATCAATACGACCTCTTGGCAGAGTCTCCCGACAAATGGTTTACCGATCCCTCCTAAAGACCATCCCCACCGTATCATCTGCTCTGTATAGAACAGAAAGGAATTCCACTTTATGAAAAGATTTATCGCACTTCTGCTTGGCGTTCTCCTCTTGCTTCCCTTCGCACTCTCCTCTTGCAAGGATGGCAAGGACGAGAGCACAACGCCCACAGATACCTCCTCTATTGTAACAACCCCCGAGATCACAACGCCCGACGGCGGCGAAGAAATCATCGTCCCTGACCCCCTCAAGGAGCTGACGACGGTTTCTATCCTTGCGGGAGAGACCCCCACCGAGCAATTGGCGGCGGCAGAACTTGAAAAGCATCTTACCCTCAAGGGCGTCACCGTTGGCAAGGGCGGCTTCCCCATCACGCTCTCCATCGACTCCTCACTGGGCGACGATTGCTATCGCATTGAGGGGGCTGCAAACGTGACCGAGGAGATGACAGGTGACGAATATTTGCACATCGTTGGCGGCAACGGCCGCGGCGTATTCTATGGCGTCGTCCGCTTTTTAGAGGACTATGCGGGCACGCGCTTCTTTACCTATGAATTGGAAACGCACACCCCCGATCCCGTAGCGATCCCAAAAACGATCCTCGTGGAATATGCACCCGTTTTTGAATATCGCTATACAAGCTGGTACGCCGCAACGCGTGATCCCCTCTTTTGCGTAAAGAGCGGAATGAACGGCGACCACGGTGGCATTACCGCAGAGATGGGCGGCAATATTGCCTATGGCAAAGGTCTTGGCGTTCACACACTGGGACGGCTGACCGAAACGACCTATCCCTACCCCGGGTACGCACCCAACCCCTGCCTTGCCCTGACCACCCCCGAAGGTCAGGCAAATCTGGAAAAGGTCATCAAAAACGTGCGTGCGGTCCTGGCAGAGGATCCCAACGCCAAAATCGTTTCGGTGTCTCAAACCGATACCGAGGAGCATTGCGAATGTGAGCAATGCCTTGCCATTGAAGCAGAGGAAGGCAGCCCCGCGGGCGTGCTGCTCCGCTTTGTAAACGCAGTTGCCGAAAATCTTGAGGCAGACTACCCCGACATCATTGTTGACACCCTTGCATACAAGTACACGCGCAAAGCTCCCACCGTTACCAAACCGAGAGACAACGTGTGTGTGCGCCTGTGCAGCATTGAGTGCCACTTTAACCATCCCATCACCACCGAGACCTGCAAGACCTGCTCGGCGTTCCGCTACGATATGGTAGAGTGGAGCAAGATCTGCAACAACATTTACGTTTGGGATTATACCACCAATTTTTCCTATTACATCTCCTTCTTCCCCAACCTGCACGTCCTGCGCGAGAATATGCAATTCTTTGCCGACCACAACGTAAAAGGTATGTTCGAGCAGGGCAACGGTCAGGGGCTTTCCGGCGAGTTTGGCGAGCTGCGCACCTATCTGCTTGGCAAGCTGATGATGTACCCCTATATGACCGAGGAAGAATATTACACACACATGGATGAATTCCTTGCCGCCTACTACGGCGGTGGCTGGCAAAACATTCGCGCCTACATCGATCAGGTCTCCTCCCTGGCGATCCTTGGCGACGGACACACCATTTATCATCAACCCTTTACCTCGGTGAATGACAACTTCTACCGCGTTATTGAGGACGGGGTAACGAAGTGGTGGAACAAAGCCGAGGCAGAGGCAGGCGACCGTCTGGAATACGTTCAGCGCTCGCGCTTGCATTGGCGTTATATGCAACTGATGCTGCACCCCAATGCCACAAAAGCCGCCGAGCTGATTGCCGAGGTGGAAGGCCTTGGCATGGCTTGGCGCGAGGGCAGATATCACGTAGACCTTGAAAAGTCAAATTTGAATCAAAGCCCCGGTATGTGGACGTACAAATAAAGCACATATGCAAACAGACCGCTCGATCCTTTTTCGGGCGGTCTTTTGTCTGTTCCAAAAGAAAAAATGGCCAAAATTCGGTTGACATTTATCGAATTTATGGTATAATATTCTATGCACTAACATTTGCAAAACTGTTTTGAAAGGAATGTGTCAAGATGAAACTTTTCCGTATTCTTGCCATCGCGTTGTTGCTCCCCTGCATCCTGATCGGCTGCAACACCCCCACCCCCGAGCAAACAACACCTCAAACGACCACTCCTGCGGCAACCACCCCCGAGGTGACTACCCCCG
>JAZNYU010000083.1:0-5414 GCA_045594605.1 Eubacteriales bacterium | reverse complement strand
CTTCAAGAGTACGGGTGCGGCCATCGTAGAGACCGAAACGGAGCTTGATAACGTGCTCCTCACGGGGGGTGAGGGTGTGCAGCTGACGCTCCAGCTCCTCGCGCAAAATGCTGGTGGAGGTTGCCTCTGCGGGAGAGGGGGTATCGTCATCGGGAATAAAATCGCCAAGGTGGCTATCCTCTTCCTCACCGATGGGGGTTTCGAGAGATACGGGGTCTTGCGCGATCTTCATGATCTCGCGAACCTTTTCGGGGCTCATAGAGATGCGCTCGCCGATCTCGTCGGCGGTGGGCTCTCTGCCGTTTTCCTGCAGCAGCTGGCGGGAAATGCGGGAGACCTTGTGAATGGTTTCGACCATGTGAACGGGAATACGGATGGTTCTTGCCTGATCGGCAATGGCACGGGTGATTGCTTGACGGATCCACCATGTGGCGTACGTGGAGAACTTGTAGCCCTTGGTGTAGTCGAACTTATCAACCGCTTTCATCAAGCCCATGTTGCCCTCTTGAATAAGGTCAAGGAAGAACATGCCGCGGCCGACGTAACGCTTTGCGATACTGACAACCAGACGCAGGTTTGCTTCTACCAACTCAACCTTTGCATCCTCGTCGCCGATCATCATACGCTCGGCAAGCTCCTTTTCGCGCTCGGCGGTGAGCAGCGGCACACGGCCGATCTCTTTGAGATAGAGACGCACGGGGTCATCGATAGCAAGACCTTCCTGCTCAAGGATGCGCTCCATATTTTCGGCTGCGCTGAAGGCTTCGACCTCATTTTCAATTGCGCTCATTTCCTCGTTGGAAAGATCGCCATCAAAGGAGATGCCGTTATCCTCAAGTGTTTCGTAGAGTTTGTCAAGGCTCTCTGCATCAAAATTCATCTCTTCGAGTGCCTCGTCAAGATCGGATGCGGAAAGCTTACCCTTTTTGCCCTTTTCGATCAGGGCGTTTACGTCTATCTTTTTTTCGTTGCCAATGAGGTTTACAGAAGGTCCCGATGCAACTTCGGTTTCTACTTCTTTGGTTTCAACTTCTTTCATTCTCGTTCAGCCTTTCTTTTATGTATTGGTACTGTTTTTTATTTTTTCGGCGAATTCTTTTCTGCGTCTTTTTTCGCGCAGGTATTCCAAATGGGCGTCCAGTCCTTCTTCATTAAAGTGCAGACGCATGTATTCGTTTTTGAGTGCCTCGACCGCGGAGCGGAAGACCTCGGGGCCGCTTTGGGAGAGCTGTCGGCGCGAGACCTCGGCTTTCTCGATGCGCCCCATTTCGTCGGGGGTGAATTCCTCTCCCAACGCGGGCAAGAAAAGCCCTTGCTCGGTAAGATGGTGCTTCATAATAGACACAAACACACGGCGGTAGAAATCGGTGACAAAATGCTTGGCGGAAAGCTCCACAGTTCCATCCTGCACGGCGTTGCGGTATTCCTCGTAGAGGAGCAAAAGACCGATGACGGCTTCCTCTGCCGCTGCGGCGCGCGGATGCTGTGCCGCCTCGGGGTTGACACGGTCACCAAAGTTCTTTACGGTTGCCTGCGCCTCGCGCGTGTCGCGTGCGGCTTGCTCGCGGCGGTTACGGCGGCGATATTGCTCAACACTGTTGCGCAATACCTCGATGGGAAGCTCCAATTTGGAGCTGATGTATGACAGATACACCTCACGCTCAATAGGCGAGGAGTATTCCGCTACCGTGGCGCAAAGCTCGTTCGATGCACGGATCTTATCACTTCCCTCACCAAGATCGTAACGGGAAAGGATGCGGTCTGCCTTGTATTCAAATCCCGTTTTGCTATCCTCCAGAACGCGGCGGAAGCGGTCTGGACCGAATTTTTGAATATATTCGTCGGGGTCCTTTGCTCCGCTCAATTTGAGCACGCGCACGTCGATGCCTACCTCGCCAAGCATACGCATTGCCTTGTTGGCGGCGTTTTGCCCTGCCTCGTCGGCATCGTAGGAAATCACGACACGTTGCGTGTATTTGGAAAGGATGCGCGCGTGGTCGGCGGTGATGGCGGTACCAAGCGTTGCCACGGCGTTCTCAAACCCTGCGGCGTGCAGGGCGATGACGTCCATATATCCTTCGCAAAGGATCACGCGTTCGGAGCAGCAGTTCTTTGCATAGTTGAGCGCGAACAGATGACGGCTCTTTTTGAATGCGGGGGTATCGGATGAGTTGAGATATTTGGGCTTGGAGTCATCCATCACGCGTCCGCCAAAGGCGACAACGTTGCCCGACGTATCAATAATGGGAAACATGACGCGATTGCGGAAAAGGTCGTACACGTTGCCCTTTTGACTGCGCCCACACAGATACGCGGCGATGAGCTCGTCGTCGGTGTATCCCTTTTGATGCATATGTCTGCGCAACGCGCCAAAATCGTTGGGGGCAAAGCCAAGACCAAAATGCTTGATGGTTGCCTCGCTCAGTCGGCGTTGGCGCTTGAAATAGTCCATACCGACAGCGCCAATGCGCGGATCGAAGAGGCACGCGCGGAAGAAGCGCGCGGCTTCCAGGTTCATTTCCAGCACGCGCTTGCGCGGCACGCCCTTTTCCTCAGGTGCTCCGCTCTCACGTGGGAGCGGCAGTCCCGCACGGGTTGCAAGATGCTCGACTGCTTCGGCAAAGTCCATGTTTTCGATCTTTTGCACAAAGGTCAGAGCCGAGCCACCCGCCTGACAGCCAAAGCAATAAAACATGCGCTTGGCAGGAGTAACGGTAAACGAGGGAGTCTTTTCGCTGTGGAAGGGACACCGCCCGACCAGATTGGCGCCCGTGCGCTTGAGCGTGACGTAGCGACCGATCAGTTCTTCGATGTCGGTTCTGTCAATGACCTCTTGTATGAAATTTTCGGGAAATCTCACAGACGTTCCTCCCTTCTTCGTTGGTTTCGGTCAAAAAGTTTGACACTTTATAAATAAGATACGCAAAAAAAAGAAGATATACTTTTTTTCTTTGCGTATTTTTTATATTTTATTTAAAAAATGTATTTTTACCGGTAATCAAAGCGCTTTCCGCGCACGGTGGGAACCGTCGCGCCGTTGCTGATCTCGCGCACGCGTGCGAAAACGTCCTCAACGACGGGATCCTTGACCGAAAACAGGAGTGTGACGCGATCGGCAAATTGCGTGTCGTCGATGACCGCCCCAAAGCGCGGCAGCTCTGCCTGATACTTTTGGTAGTCGGAATAGGAGCAAACCAGCTCAAGCTCTGTGTACTGCTCATAGGTGATGATATGCGCCGCATCAAGAGCCAAGCGCGCGGTGTGCGAATAAGCGCGCACAAGTCCGCCCGCCCCCAAAAGGATGCCTCCGAAATAGCGCGTGACCACCACAACGGCATCGCTGACGCCACTCTTACGGATGGTATCGAGCACGGGAACGCCTGCCGTTCCCTGCGGTTCGCCATCATCGGAGTAGCGCGCAACGATCTCTCCCTTTTGCAGATACGCCCAAACGTTGTGGCGTGCATCGGCATATTCACTTTTCTTCTTTTTGACGTACGCCAACGCTTCTTCCTCGCTCTGCACGGGGCAAGCGTGACCGATAAATACCGATTTCTTTTCCACGAACTCGGCAACGCCTTCGTGCTCGATCGTGGTGTGGAATACCGATTCTGCCATAGGAGTCCTCCTGCTTTTGGTTTGAGTAGATAAAACAGTTTGTTTGCTAACAAAAGTTTCTAACGGTTTACGCGAATTCGTTATTCTTCCTCGGGTTCGCGCCACGTGGGGTCAAATTCGCGCAGCATGCCGTGCGCCTTGGAGTCGACTACGGCGGTGGCAACGATCTCATCAATACCGTATTCTACCTCCTCAACGGTCGCATAAGTGTAGAGCGTGTTGAGCGCTCCTGCGCGACTGTTGGGAATGTGGAAGGTGATGCGTCTTTTGCCCTCGTGCAGGATCGCCTGCATTTCGTCGAGCAAGCGCTCAATTCCCTGTCCTGTTTTTGCCGAAACGGCAACCGTATGCACGTTCTCGGCAGTTTTTCCCGGCATCCAAGGATCGCTGATGCCAAGGTCACATTTGTTAAAGACGTAAAGCGTGGGCTTGCCTGCAGCGCCCAATTCCTCAAGAAGCTCCTCGGTCACCTTGACCTGCTCGGGATGCTCGGGGTCGGAGACGTCGATGACGATCATGAGTGCATCGGCATAGACCGCCTCATCGAGAGTAGATTTGAATGCGTGAATGAGATGGTGCGGCAGCTTGCGGATAAACCCGACGGTGTCGGTAAGCAGCACACTGTCGCCGCTGGGCAGCTCATACTTGCGTGTGGTGGGGTCAAGCGTTGCAAAGAGCTTATCCTCGGCAAGAATTCCCGCATCGGTCAGACGGTTGAGAAGCGTCGACTTACCTGCGTTTGTATAACCTACGATTGCGATTTTGGGGATGCCGCTGCGGTCTCGTGCGGCACGCATGGTCTTGCGGTTGCCTTCCAGCTCGCGCAGCTCTTCTTCAAGAGCGACAACGCGACGGTGCATGTGACGGCGGTCGGTTTCGAGCTTGCTCTCACCGGGACCTCTCGTGCCGATGCCACCGCCAAGACGGGACATTTCAACACCGTGACCTGTCAGGCGCGGTGCGGTATATTTGAGCTGTGCCAGCTCAACCTGCAATTTACCCTCGCGGCTGACCGCGTGGAGCGCAAAAATATCGAGAATGAGCATGGAGCGGTCGATCACGCGCACGTTGTCGCCAAGCTCTTCCTCAAGGTTGCGGATCTGAGAGGGCGCGAGTTCCTCGTCAAAAACGACGAGCTCTACGTCGTTGTCGGCGCAAAGCGCGGCGATCTCAAGCACCTTGCCCGAGCCGATGAGGGTACGGGGATTGGGCTTATCCATATTTTGCACGACCTTTGCAAAGCAAACGCCGCCCGCTGTATCGAGCAGACGCTCAAGCTCGCAAAGACTTTTTTCGAGTTCATCCGCCTCTCTTTGGTTGGTGCAAACACTGACCAAAAGCGCGCGAATTGCTTGATATTCCATAAAAAGTGCCTCCTAATGAAAGAAAAATGGGCAAGCTGACACGCAGCCTGCCCTTTTTGTACAGAACCGACCCTTGCAGATTACTTCTGGAAAGCAGCGATTCTCTTCTTGAACTTATCCACACGTCCGCCGGCGTCAACAAACTTTTGCTTACCGGTGAAGAAAGGATGGCACTTGGAGCAAATTTCAACTTTGATCTCGCCGCCCTTGGTGGACTTGGACTCTACGGTTTCGCCGCATGCGCATCTGATGATGCACTTTTCGTACTTAGGATGGATTCCCTCTTTCATTGATTTGTACCTCATTTCATAATTTTGATGTTCTTTGACATCATTTCGCCTGTGGGCGACATACGGACATATTATAGCACAATCCAACCCAAATTGCAAGGGGTTTTGCAAAAAAAGTTTTCTTTTTTTATATAATTTGCGC
>JAZNYU010000082.1:0-3586 GCA_045594605.1 Eubacteriales bacterium | reverse complement strand
AAATCGTCACCCTCTGCAAGTATAAAAGCATACGCATCATAGGTGTTGGAACCAACAATATGTTCGTATTTGCCATAAATTTTTCCAATAGAAGGTAGCGTTTGCAATCCGTTTTCCGCCATTACAGCGGTGGCTATGATTTCACTTTCCGAAACATCGGGCAGATAATATATAACCTCTCGAGTCCAAGCCAAACTGTCCCATAAGTTTGCAGTTGAAGCTTTTTCATCAAATAGCAACGCATTTTCCAATATGGTAAATACATGGGATTTCTCAGGATTTTCTATAGCAAGAAATACTTTTCCGTTCTCTACGCGGTAATAATTACAATATGGTTCCTCCGCATCATCCGGATACTTTGCCTCAAAACGACCGTTTTTGTAAAAAGTTAAAGTAATGGGTTCTGATTTGAGAGAGTAAGGAAGATAATACGTGCCCATGGTCAAGTCATTGATAACTTCAGGGGGGATAACATCGGGGGGATTATCAGGCGTTGTCCCCTCCTGAGGGTTAACGTCGGGTGTTGTCTCTTCCGGAGTGTTAGCATCGGGTGTTGTCACCTCAAGATCATTCGGCGTTGTTCCCTCGTTTTGGTTGTTGTTAATTTGACAACCGGTTACACAAGCCAACAAGAGTGACGCGAGCAAAAGAAAAGCAATTCGTTTTTTCATAGTTTCCCTCCTTAAAAATTGTGTGAAAAAGCGAAAAGAGCGCAGAGATAGCCATGTCAGCTCTACTCTTGCGCTCTTATTTGACGATTTTTGTTGCCCTTTGCGGAATTGTTGGTGGCAAGCAAACACGTTTTGCTGAGAGCAGAACTGTTTGAAATCGTGTGATTTTGATGTCACCTCAATGTTTTACATTTCTATTTTAGCATATTTCCTCTTACTTGTCAACTGTTTTTTTGATTAAAAGGAAAAAAATGGTAAATTATTTTTCTTTTCCTTTCAAATTGCGACAAATTACGCAGGCGAAAAGTTCTATAATAATACAAAAAGGGCTGCCCGATGATGCCCGAAAAGAAAGGACTGATCAATTTGCTTTGCGAAAAATGCAAAAAAAGGACGGCTACCGTCTTTTACAATGAAAATCTCAACGGAAAGGTGCGATCCTACTCCCTTTGCGGCGAGTGTGCCGCAAAATTGCACGAAAAGGGGGATATTGGAGATATTACCTCGATGCTTGGCAGCTTTGCCGATCCCTTTTGCGA
This sequence comes from Eubacteriales bacterium, assembly GCA_045594605.1. Taxonomy (GTDB): domain Bacteria; phylum Bacillota; class Clostridia; order Oscillospirales; family CAG-272; genus UMGS1865. Next base: position 2,376 of record JAZNYU010000082.1, on the reverse strand, counting down.
CCTGCACGAAAATCTCTTTGGCGGCTTTTTCGGTATGGGTTCGCATGCTGCCGTCAGCGGCAAAAAATGCCCCGACTGTTCCTCTACCTTTGCGCGCATCCGTGGGAGTGGTCGCGTAGGTTGCCCCACCTGCTACCGCGTCTTTGCCGAAGAGCTCGCACCAACGCTCCATACCGTTCACGGAACCACTACGCATACGGGAGCAGTTCCTGCCCGTCATCGCGCAAGACGTGCCAAGGCAGAACGGCTCAAGCTGCTCAAGCGGCAAATGCAAGAGGCAATTGCAAAGGAAGATTTTGAGGCTGCCGCAACGCTCCGCGACGAGATCAAAAGCCTTGAAGACAACAAAAGAAAGGAGAGTGAAGCATAATGGCTTGGTACAACACAACAGGACCTCTTGCCGATACGGTCATCAGCTCGCGCATACGTCTTGCAAGAAACATAAACGGATACCCCTTCCCCTCCCGTCTGGATGCCAATAGCACAAATGAGATCATTGAAAAGATCTCTGCCCCATTGGAGAATGCGGGATTTCGGCGCATCAATTTTTCGGATATTTCCCCCATTATGGCAACGTCTTACGTGGAGCGCCACTACGTCAGCCCCGAATTTGCCACAATGGAAACACCGCACTCTCTGCTTTTGCAAGAGGCAAACGGCTGCGCCGTAATGCTTTGCGAGGAGGATCATTTGCGCATTCAATGCATTCTCTCGGGGCTTTCCCTGGAAGAGGCTTACAAAAACGCCTCGGAGATTGAAAAACGTCTGGATGCCGACTTTGATTTTGCCTATGGAGACAATCTTGGCTATCTTACCCATTGCCCCACCAATCTCGGCACGGGGATGCGCGCATCGGTGATGATGTTTTTGCCCGCGCTCTCCCGCGGCGGCTATATCGCCTCTCTTGCCGCACAGCTTGCAAAGCTCGGTCTTGCCATACGCGGTCTGTTTGGCGAAGGCAGCGGCAGTGCGGGTTGTATGTATCAGATCTCCAATCAGGTCACGCTCGGCGTAACCGAAAATGAAATTCTATCAAAGCTGACCGAGGCGGTCAGACAGATCAGCGAAAGTGAGATGCAAGCGCGCAAGAACATTCAAGAGGATGCGCTTGAAGCTTTGACGGATAAGGTTGGGAGATGTGTGGGCATACTAAAGCATGCTTATATGATCGGCACTGAGGAGTTCATCAGGCTCTTTTGCGAGGTGCGGCTCGGAATTTCCAAGGGTCTTGTTTCGGGCATCACATACGAGCAATTGGGCACGCTTTTGGTAGAGGCGATGCCTGCCACGTTGACGCTTTCCTCGGAGACGACTCCCAAGGGAGAGGCGGCACGCGACAAGCTCCGCGCCGCACGCATCAAGGCGGTTCTGGATGCCTCATAACACGCAGAGAAAGGATAGCAAATGAAGAACAGATTTACGCAAAAAGCACAGAATGCTCTCAACTTTTCGCTCGGGAGCGCATCGGATATGGGACACACCTACATTGGCTCGGAGCATCTTTTACTCGGTCTTTGCCGCGAGGAAAGCGGCGTTGCCGCACACTATCTGCAAAGCCGAGGAGTGGATGCCGAAAAGGTCAAGAGTGCCATTATCCGTTTGGCAGGCGCGGGCGCTCCATGCGAGGTTTCGGCAACCGATATGACGCCGCGCACCAAAAGCATTATTCAGGCTTCGTTTGCCGAGGCGCAAAAGTGCGGTCAGGAGCTCATCGGCACCGAGCATTTGCTCCTTTCCATCTTGCGAGAGCAGGATTCTGTTGCCGTGCGTATTCTGGAGAGCTTTCATATTCCCGTTAGCGATCTCTCAAACGATCTTGCCGCCTATATCGGTGCCTCCCCAACGGTTGAGGGAACGATTCTCACCAAAAAAGCAACCGAACGCAAACGGGACAGTGTCATCTCCTCTACGCAAACACTCAAAAACTTTGCCCGTGACCTTTGCGAGCTTGCAGCGGCGGGTAAGATCGATCCCGTTATCGGGCGCGATGCGGAGACCGAACGGCTCATTCAAATTCTTTCAAGACGGCAAAAGAACAACCCGTGCCTCATAGGTGAGCCCGGCGTTGGCAAGACCGCAGTTGTTGAAGGGCTTGCTACACGGATCGTAGCCGGTGACGTTCCCGAAAATCTCATCGACAAAACGGTGGTAACGCTTGACATTGCCTCGATGATAGCGGGTGCAAAATATCGCGGCGAGTTTGAGGAGCGCTTTAAAAACGTGATGGAAGAGGTTCGCAAAAACCCGAATATCATTCTGTTTATCGACGAGATCCACACCATCATCGGTGCGGGAGCAGCCGAGGGCGCGGTGGATGCTGCAAACATCATCAAGCCTGCCCTGGCGCGCGGTGAATTGCAGGTGATCGGCGCTACC
>JAZNYU010000081.1:0-11826 GCA_045594605.1 Eubacteriales bacterium | reverse complement strand
GGGGCGTGGGGGAAACTTCTTTTAAGAAGTTTCCCCCACATAAAATTCGTTCTTCAATTAAACTATCTGCTTACCACGAACGAAAACGTGTTGCATGTTGATGGACTCATCGAAGATGACGATGTCGGCATCCTTGCCGGCGTCGAGGGTGCCCTTGGTGGAGCACTTTGCCATTTTTGCAGGCGTTTCGGAAGCCATCTTAACGGCATCCACGAGGGGGATGCCTGCGGCGACCATGGTGCGCACAAGGCGGTCGGTGGTAGCCACGCTGCCTGCGAATGCCTGTCCGTCAAGCATCCAAGCAACTCCGCGTTCGATGCGGCAAGGAAGGCCGTTATCGAGCTTGCCAAGCACGGTCTCGATGCCTTCGGGCATACCAGCACCGCGCATAGCGTCGGTAACAAGGGCGGTTCTATCCGCTCCCTTAAGCTTGTAGACCATTTGCAACAGCTCATAAGGCAGATGCATGCCGTCGGCAATGATCTCAACGGTGATGTCATCCGAGAGATATGCCGCCTCAATAGCGCCTGCAATGCGCATACCGTTGACTCTTTCTACACCCTTCATGCAGGAGTAGAAGTGCGTCATGTGCGTGTAGCCGTTCTCGGCTGCCTCCAGCATTTGGCGGCAGTTTGCATCGGTGTGTGCAGCGGCAACAGAAATGCCGCGCGCGGTGAGCGCCTTGGCAAAAGCATAACCCTTGTCGCGCTCGGGAGCAACGCTCCAGCGAACGATGTCGTCGGTGGCGTTCAGGAATCTTTCGTATTCTTCGGGATCGGGATCACGCACGTAGCGAGGATCCTGCGCGCCCTTTTGCGAGAGAGCAAAGTAGGGACCTTCCATGTGCAGACCGATAAAGTCGGAGCCAAGACGGTCCTTTTCTTTGATCGCCTTGTAAGAACGGAACATCTCAAGCGTGGCTTCAAACTCGCCCGAGGTTGCCGTGGGACACATAGCGGTGGTACCGTGCTTTGCATGGAATGCAGCCGCGCCCTCGAATGCTTCCTCTGTTCCGTCAAGGAAGTCGTATCCGCCACCGCCGTGCAGGTGCAGATCGATAAAACCTGCCGAGACGTAATTGCCCTTGGCATCGATCACTTGATCGGGCGTGCCGCGCTTTTCGGCTTCGCAGGGGCAAAGGATCTTGCCGTCGGCAAAATACAAGCTACCCTCACTGATCTTGCCGTCCTTAATGATGCGGCCGTTGATAATTTGTGTCATCATAACAGCTTTGCACCGCTGTCGGGATCGCAGTACATGACTGCGTTATCGTGCAGACGCATGATGGTTGCGGGAACGTCTGCGCTGATGGGTGCGTTGACGGTGTTGTAAACCGCCTCTGCCTTGGTTGCGGCAGGAACGGTGCAGATCATCACCTTTGCTGCGGTGAGCGAGGGGATGGTGAGCGTAAATGCGTGCGTAGGCACGTCATCAAGGGTTGCAAAGCAACCGTCATGTACCTGCTGGTTGCGGCAGGTCTCGTCCAGAGGAACGAGCTTAACCTTTTTGGGATCGTTGAAGTCTGCTACCCAAGGATCGTTGAAGGCGATGTGTGCGTTCTCACCGATGCCGAGAAAAACGATGTCGGTGGGATACTTGGTCAGCAGCTCGCCGTATCTTTGGCACTCTGCCTCGGGATCGGGGTTGTCGCCGCCAACGTAGTGAACCTCACCAAAGGGCAGCTTGCCAAACACGTGCTCGTACAGGTAGTAGCCAAAGCTTTCCTTCTTTTCCTTGGGGAAGCCAACGTACTCGTCCATGTGGAAGGCGCGGCAACGTGTCCAATCGATGTCGGGCTCTTGGAAGAGCGCCGCCAGGGTATCATTCTGCGAGGGAGCAGCGGCAAAAATGATGTTTACCCACTCTTGCTTTGCAAGCAGCTCTCGAATGGCGTTTGCACCGTCGCGTGCGGCATCTTGACCTGCAAGTGCGCGGTTTTCAAAAATTCTGACGGTGAGTTTATCTTTGATAATTTGTTTCAACATAAGTCGTAAAACCTTTCTGTTTTGTGTATGTCAAACGGGCAGGATACACACGGGCTCGATCTTTCCGGAGCGCAAGGATCTCTCCAGCGCTTCGAGAATGAAAACGGGACGGATAAAATCGTCGTAGCTTTCCTTCATCTCGCCGCCTGCAAGCAGATCGTGCATATCGTCGAGCTGACGCTCGAATGCATAGGAGTGAAGCTCGCAGGGCTCGGTGAAGATGCCGTTTTCGGCATAGACCGTTGCGGCAAAATGTCCGCCGGCAGATACGTAAGAGCCCGTAACGGGATAATCGCGGTAGTTTGCCACAATACCAACGTCGCGCCCCTGTCGCACGGCACTTACCTCAAGGACGTCACCGCCAAAGAGGGTGACCATCATTTGCACAAGGTGCGGTGTGTAGAAGTAAAAGCCGCCATAGGGACTGTCGATCTCGATCGGTGCGCAAAGATTGCCGCCGTGAATGACGCCGATCTCGCCGCTTTTGATCTTCTCGGAAAGCGCAACAACACCATTTAAAAACTTGCCAACGGAGCTGCCGCAAACGCGCACTCCGTTCTTTTGCGCGTCGCGCATAAAGGCAACCGCCTCTTCCCCACTGATGGTAACGGGCTTATCGATGAACATCGGAATGCCCGATGCGAGATAGGGCTTTGCATATTTGTAATGGCTGTCGCCACGGCGCGCCGTGACCATAATGCCGTCCACCTTGCCCACGAGCTCGTCATAGCTCGCCATTACGGGAACGCCGAACTCCTCGTGCAGCTTGCGTGCGGCATCTGCCTCATCGGAATAAATGCCGATGACGCTGATGTCGGGGTGTCTCCCCTTTTTGTAGATTTGGCGCAAAAAGCTGTTGGCATGGGTGTTTTCACACCCCAGTATCGCAATTTTATACATTCAAAATCTCCGTATGTGAGAGGCTTCTCCCAATCAATACTTAACGGGCAGCGGATTTTGTGCGTGCATAACCTCGATGAGCTCAATTACCTTTGCTGCCTTTTCGGGGGTAACGTACAGAGGTGCACCGTTCATAATGGTCTCATACATCTGGTTGTAGAACAGGTTGCAAGCGGTGCTGAAGGGATCGCCCTCGGTGGGAACCTCTTCGGTATGGAAGGGCAGCTTTTCGCCGCAGTACATAGGTCTGCGGGTTTCGGGGTTGGTAAGAGGAGTAGAGATAACCTCGCGAGGTGTAAGTTCTTCATCAACGATATATTTCAGGCTTACGGCACCGGAAACACCGCAGGTAATGTTGCCGCGGTCACCCATAATCTTGAAGTTCTTGGGCGGGAACGCATCTGCGCTGTTGACCTCGATGTCAATTACAGGCTTACCGGGAGCGGTGATGATGAGCTTTGCCATATCGTTACCGTCACCAAGGGTGAGAGCGGTATCCAGATGAGAGTATGCAACCTTTGCCTGGGGATCCCAGTCGATCAGATCCATAGCAATACCGATGGGGTGAGGGCCGGTGTTGTAAACGCCGCCTGCGCAGAAGGATTGCAGCGTTTGCCAGTCCCAACGACGGCCGAAGCTGGAGTAACGTACGTTGATCTGCTTAACGTTACCGATCTTGCCGGATGCGAGGATCTCCTTCATTTTGAGTACGGTGGGGCCAAAGAGAGATTGATGGAACGCGGTGATGATGACGTTGTTCTCTTTTGCGGTTTTGATCAGATCCATGCACTCATAAGCGGTTTTTGCAAAGGGCTTTTCGTTGAGCACGTTGTAGCCGTGTTGCAGGCAGTCCTTAGCGATGGCGTAGTGCATGTGGGAGAAGGATGCGTTGATGATGAGGTCGATATCCTTGCGGCCAAAGAGCTCGGTGTAGGATGCGTAACCGTCGCAACCAAATTCCTTCATGCTTCTCTCGCGGCGCTCCTCGATCTCGTCAACAATGGCAACGACCTCGATATTTTTGTTCAGATCAGAAAGAAAGTATGCGCCGTGAATATCGCGGCCGCTACGTCCCTGACCAATAATGGCAACTTTCATTTTCTTCATAATACAATTCCTCCTTGTATGTATGTGTAAATCTACAAAGTTTTCGGTACTTGGACCGATACAAGTTTAGTATATCATAATAAAATAAAAAAAGAAAGGGTTTTTTTTATTTTTTATATTGCAATTCTTACTTTTTTGTGGTAGGATATAGAAAAAGAGAGAAAGCGAGGTGTGGCTATGTTTGAGGTAACGGCAAAGGGACCGATTTTTGAGATTTCCCATAAATACGTTGAAAACCCGAGTGCGGCAGAGTATTCGCAGCACACGCACCCGTATTGCGAATTGCTTCTGTTTGTAAGCGGCGACGCCAATTTTAACATTGACGGCATTCTGCACCGCCCAAAGCCCTATGACCTGCTCATCATACCGCAGGCGACCTATCACTACTTTATTCCCCGCTCCCCACGGGCGTATGAGAACTACGTGCTCGATTTTTCCCCCGACCTCATTCCCATCGAGCACCGCCAAAAGCTGTTCTCAAAGCCCACCATCCTCAACATTGGCGAGGATGCCGATTTTTGCCGATTTTTCGAGCTGCTCGACCTCTACCACGAGACCTACAAGCCTGAGGATTTTTCGCTTGTTTGCCGCTCGCTTTTGCGTGAGCTGCTCATCTTTTGCAGCTACCGCATGGATAGCTCCACACCCGTGGAGTCGGCGCGCAACCCGCTTGTGGAAACGATGCTGGGGCTGATTGCCGAGAATTTGGAAAAGCCCCTTGACGCCGATTTTTTGGCGCGCGAGATGATGCTTTCCAAATCCTACGTGCAAAACGTTTTTTCACAGTCGATGCACATCGGGCTGAAGAAATACATTATTCAAAAAAAGCTCTTTGCCGCGCAGGCAGACCTTGCCGCAGGCATGTCCGCCGCCGACGTGTGCGCCAAATATGAGTTTAGCGACTATTCCTCGTTCTTCCGTCATTACAAGCAAATGATGGGCGTATCTCCAAGAGAGACGAAGCGCGGGGGATCGTAATTCTGTGATCCCATTTACCGCCATAAAAGTATGTTATTTAAAACCAACAATTAAGGAGGCTCTTATGTTCTTACCGAGAGTAAAAAATGAACGCCTGATTTCAGATAAACAAATGGCGCTTTCCTTCCCCCTGAAGGTGTGGTGCGGTGACAGACCGAGCCGCGATCTGCTCCCCGTGTTGCACGAAATGATGCCTTACGGCTCTTTTGTGCAGTCTGCAAAAGAGGATGCCGATATGACGGTTTGCGTGACGCCGGGCTTTATTCAAAAACCCGAGTTTTACACCGTTACCTGCGCCGATGGCAAAATTGACGTGATGGCAACCGACTACCGCGGACTTGTGGGCGCCGCCGCAACGCTTGCCCAAGCCATTCGCTGCGAGGGCGGTGCGTTTGCCGTTTCCGAGGTCACGATCGTCGACTATCCCGACACTTCATGGCGTTCGGTCATGCTCGATCCTGCGCGCCACGTCATCCCGATGGATGAGGTTCGCGCCATCATTCTCGGTATGGCAAAATCCAAGTTCAACAAGCTCCATCTGCATCTGTGCGACCACCAGGGCTTCTCTTATTTTTCGGACGTTTACCCCGATCTGCCCCTCTCCCCCGGCACGACCTACACCAAGAATGATCTGCGCGAGATCGTGGCTTATGCAGGAATGTTTGGCATTGACGTCATCCCCGAGATCGACCTGCCCGCGCACAGCTTTAACCTGACCAAAAAGTTTGACTACCTCAAATGCCACTCCGAGGAGGAGGAAAACGGCGGCAAACCGCTCAGCGGCTGGAATATTTGCATTGGCAACGAGGAAAGCTACACGTACATTCAAAACATCCTCTCGGAGCTTGCCGAGATCTTCCCTTATGAGTATATTCATATGGGCACGGATGAGATCTATATGGATGACATCGACCGCGAGCCTCGCATCACGTCCTGCACCTGCCAGTGCAAGGTGTGCAACGCGCGCTTTTTGCCTATGGGGTATGACACGCTCCTGCCGCGCTTTTACTACTTTGTTAACCGCGTTTATAATATTATCAACGATCTTGGCAAAAAGATGATGATGTGGAATGATCAGATCGATATTTCGGACGGTGCTCCTGAAATTCCGCGTGACATCCTGATCGAATTCTGGCGCGTGGCAATGCCTCACCGCGGGCCCGTTGAGGGCTGCTCGATGCAGGCCTTTGTAGAGGCCGGTTTTGAGGTCATCAATGCCGATTACCCCAACACGTACGTTGATCTTTATATGAAGTGGAACAAGCTGAAGGACTGGAACCTGCGCAAAAATCCCGCAGATGCCCTCGCGGTTGATTTTCGTATTCTTGGCGGCGAGACCTGCGCTTGGGAGGGCAACAACTACCCGCACTACCACCACGCGCTCTATTTCACCTTCCCCACTTTTGGCGACAGATGCTGGAATGTTGAAAAACCACTTGCAGAGGACAAAGAAACGATGCTCGCCTTGACACGCGCTTGCCTTGGTGCATCCACCCCTGCGGACTTCGATCTCTTTTCTTACCTTAAGGGTGTGCCGCTCGGCGATGCCTACCGCATGGAAGGCAAGATTTTCTTGGAGGACGCTGACCTTGGCGCACTCCGCGCAACGCTTGAAAAGCTTGATCATCTTTCCACCGATCAAAAGCATCTCAAAAACAATCTTTTGAGCTTGATCCAATAAAAAAGCCCCCGACAGACCATTCTGTCGGGAATTTTTTTATTTTAACTTATCAAGCAGAAAATACGGTCTTTCGCCAATAACGATCTGATCTGTCACGTCAAAGATCTCATAGCCATCCTTCTCGTGCGCTTGCAAAAAGGCGCGCTCGTCACCGTAAACGATCTCTTTGCCGTACCACGGCTTGCTTGATTGCGGCGTGAGCTCCAAATAGACGACTTTTCCTTCTGCCTCGAAGGTGAGAACGGTGTGGACCTTGTTTTTTTGTTTGTGATACGTGAGCCAGATTTTGCTTGGAACACGGTAAGCATCGAGAATGTGTTGCATCACCAAAACGGCGTCGATGCAGGTGCCTACCTTTTCTTTTTTGGTCACCTCGGGATCCTGCACCAGGGAAATTGTGTTGGCAAGATGGTAGAACGTAGCATCAAAGCCGCCCGCCATATTGGGTTTGTAAATTTGACCGTCAACAACAAATCCGTACTCGTAGCCGCCCTTCATCAGTTCTGCTCGCAGAGCATCACACAGTTGTACAATTGTCATCATTTTGAAAGCTCCCTTTTGTATGAACATGACCGCCTCGTGTGAGGCGGTCATGCGTTGTGTTTTTATTTCTTAAGGAAATATTCGTTCATGCTGATGTAGAGCTGTTCGTCATTGAAGGAGAGCATACCTGCATAGGTAAGGATCTCTTCCATGGTCATTTCGGGGTTCTCATCAACGTAGGTGAAGAGCTTGAGGTATGCATCCTTTGCTACGTCAAAGCCCTCGGTGTTTGCCATTTCGTAAACCTGAAGAACGGAAAGTGCAGATACACTGTAGGAGATGTAGTAGCAAGCAGAGGTAATGGTCATACCGTATTGCCAGTAACCGTCGATAACGTCAGCAGCGCCGAAATCGGTGCAAATGCTGGTGTAAAGGAAATCGTACTCGTCGTAGGTAATCTTGCCGTCAGCCATGATGATGTCTGCGTTGAGACCGTCATATTGGTTGAGGTAGATTGCTTGCTCGAATACGTCAATGGTCATGCCTGCCATAATGATGTAGAACATGTTGACCAGCGTGTAGGTTTCAACGAGGTCAAGTGCAACCTCGGTAAAGCCTGCGTTCTCCTTGAGGTATGCAAGGTAAAGCAGCTCGTCGCCCTGAGAGTGCATTTCGAGCAGGTCGTAGGATTGGTTGAATTCGTCAAATTCTTCAGCAACGTCAGCGCTGTAGATTTCGTTCATAAAGTGACCGAACTCGTGAACGATGGTAAATGCATTGTCGTAGCCATTGCCAAAGTATGCGATGGGAAGGTTTACACCGGTGATGGTGGTAACAAACGCACCCTCGTATTCACCGCGGAACATATTGCCGTCGCCCATGAGCTTGTTGAACTCATCGGAGAAGGAGATCTGCTTATCGGGGTTGGTGGTGAACGCCATCAGATCAATGTAATCGTTTACAAGAGTGTTGGCGTCTACGCTTTCAAAGAAGGAATCACGTACTTGAGAGTAGTAGGTGTCAATATCCGCCTGGTCACTTACTGCAATGGTATCCCACTTTTTGTAGATCGCAGCAAAAACAGGGGAAATATATTCCTTAACCATATCTGCAAGCTCTGCAGCATCCTGGTAGGTATAATCTCTGCCGTAAACGTTTTCGTAAGCATACTCAAGGTAGTTTTCATAACCCATAAGCACTGCCATCTTGTTGTTGTTTTCAGCAAACTCGGCATACAGCTCGGCAACCTTTGCCTTTTGTTCCAGCTCGGAAAGTGCCAGGAATTCAGCCTCGATGGCGTTGTTTCTCTCCTTGAGAGCGGTGTACTCGGGGTTGGAAACTGCATCGGAGTCGAACAGGAAGGCGTTGATCTCTTCTTCACTCATGCCTTGGTAGTAGAACTCACGGTAGCAGGAATCATAGAAGGGACGGGAGAGCGTGTAGAACTTTGCAACAACGTTGGTGTGGTAGTCCATCATGTATGCGTGGGTGTCTTCCAGCTCCTTGTTGCCCATATCGCAGTAGTAAGCGATTTGCGCCAGCTGTCTTTGAGAAATGGCGTTCAGGATCATTTCATAAAGCTCGGTGTGAAGCGCGTCAACAACTGCAAACTCATCAGCGAGTTCGCCTTCTTCAGCAAAGCCGTGAAGTGCGGGATCGTATTTTGCTGCAGCGTTGATCATTGCAAGGATCTCGTCGTACTTAGCGTCGATTGCAGCCTCGTCCTCTTTGGTGAAGCTGAAGGTGAGCGCTTCGTCATGCTTGCCGTTGGACTCTGCCCAATAGCAGTTTGTGCAGTTTTCGTTCAGGCAGCGAACGATGCGCGAGGGCTCGGTGTCGGTTGCAAAGTTGTGGCCGAGAGCATCGGTGGTAACGTACTCTCTCTTGCCGCATGCAAAGCATCTGAGAATGGTCGTGCCGGTTTCGGTGCAGCTGGGCTTGTTTTCCATTTGCACCCTCATGTTGTGGCCGAGAGCCTCAACAACTTTTTCTTCCTTCGCACCGCAAGAGCAGATGCCTACCTCAAGGCCTGCAGCCTCGCAGGTTGCGGGAGTGGACTCTTCCTTGGATACCACGTATTCGTGAACGTGCTCGGTGGTAGCGGGAGTAGTTACTTCAGGGGTTGTTTCTGCGGGTGTTGTTTGTGCCATGGGGCCAAAATTACAGCTTGCCATGGAGAACAGGAACGTGAACACCAGCAAAAGGGCAATGATTTTTTTCATAGCTATTCTCCTTTATCTAAAATAAGATATGGTAATTGTATCACAGAAGGAAGAATATTTCAAGGTTTTTTGCAAGTCTTTCTTCGGAAAATTGCGTTTTTTGGTAATGTATACAAAAAAAACGCTTGCTTTTTGACAGTTTTGACGATTGCTTTTGCACGCAAAGCCTTGGGCATAGATAAAAAAAGCACTCGCGCTTGCGAGTGCTTTTTGGTGCCGGTAGTCGGGGTCGAACCGACACGGTATCGCTACCACTGGATTTTGAGTCCAGCACGTCTGCCAATTCCATCATACCGGCGTATGACAAATGGTATTATACCATATTCAAAATCAAAAATCAAGAGATTTTTCAAAATTCATAAAATATTTTTCGCGCATTTTTTAAGGGAAAACACTCGCATGAGTGTTTTCCCTTTTGTTTCGACGTTAGTGGAATATAGAACCTAAGCCAAGGTAGGACAGCACCGTCATAATGGCGGTGGCTCCCAGCACGCCGAGAGCGGCGGCAAAAAAGCTCTTTTTGGGTTCCAGTCCGAGAACCGAAGCGATCAGCGTGCCCGTCCACGCGCCCGTTCCGGGCAGCGGAATGGCAACAAAGATGACGACGCCCCAATAGGAATATTTTTCGATGGTTCCCTTGTGCTTTTCTATTTTACGGTCGAGCCATGCGGCAACGTTTGCAAAAAACCTGACGCGGCTCTCGCGCATCCAGGAGAGAATGGCGCGGATAAACAGGAGAATGAACGGCACGGGCAGCAAATTCCCCGCCATGCTGAACAGCACGGTCTGCCACCAAGGCAGTCCGAGCCCCCAGCCAAGAGGGATTGCGCCGCGGCACTCGATGATGGGGAGCATGGAGCAAAAGAACACGCAAAGCTCCCGCCCAACGGTCTCCAGAAAAAACCGCTCGATTGCTTCTACCATACAAAAATTACAGTGCCTTTACAAGCTCCTCGGTATCCTTTGCGATCATCAGCTCCTCGTTGGTGGGGATGACGAGAACGCGAACCTTGGAGTCGGGAGCGGAGATATCAACCTCGGCAGCTCCGCGGATAGCCTTTGCGTTGAGCTCTTCGTCGATCTTAACGCCCATGAATTCGAGGTTCTTTGCAACGCGAGAACGGTACTGGGGATTATTTTCGCCAATGCCGCCTGCAAAGGTGATGGCATCAACGCCGCCCATTGCTGCTGCAAAGGAGCCTACGTACTTGGTGAGCTGGTGAACGACCATAGCCTCAACGAGTTGGCAACGCTTGTCGCCTGCTCTTGCACCCTGCTCGATATCACGGTTGTCGCTGGTTCTTTGGGTTACGCCCAGCATACCGGACTTTTTGTTCATAATGGTGTCGATCTGGTCGGGGGTGAGGTTCTCTTTCTTCATCAAAAGAGGAACGATTGCAGGGTCGATAGAACCGCAACGGGTACCCATCATAATGCCTTCCAGAGGAGTCAAGCCCATGGTGGTGTCATAGCACTTGCCATCCTTAACGGCAGCAATGGAAGAGCCGTTGCCAAGGTGGCAGGTAACGATCTTGAGGCCCTCTGCGTTTGCGGGATCCTTGCCCAGCATCAGAGCTGCACGCATGGAAACGTAGCGGTGGCTGGTGCCGTGGAAGCCGTAGCGGCGGGTGCGGTACTTTTCGTAGTATTCGTAAGGAAGCGCATACATGTATGCGTAATCGGGCATGGTTTGATGGAAGCCGGTATCAAATACGGCTACCTGAGGTACGCCGGGCATGGTCTTTTCGCAAGCGCGGATGCCGGTGAGATTGTGGGGGTTGTGCAAGGGGCCAAGCTCGCAGCACTCTTCGATGGCTGCAATAACCTTTTCGTCAATGATAACGGAGCCAGAGAACTTTTCGCCGCCGTGGAGCACGCGGTGTCCAACTGCGGTGATCTCGGAAAGAGACTCGATAACGCCGTTTTCTTTGGAAGTCAGGGTTTCGAGAACGATCTCTACTGCTGCTGCGTGGTCCTTCATAAAGATGTCGAGCTTATAATCTTCTCTGCCCTCTACCTTATGCTTAAAGTTGCCGCCCTCAATGCCAATACGGTCGCAAAGACCCTTTGCGAGAACGGATTCGTTCTCCATATCGATCAGCTGATACTTAATAGACGAGCTACCTGCGTTGATAACCAGAATTTTCATTGTTTTTGTTCCTCCTCGATTTTTGCGTACGCATCTGCGCCGCTCTATTCTGCCCGCCTGCGCGGACATATTCTGTCATTGTATATTATAAAACAAAAAGAGTCGCAATGCAAGAGGAAAAGGGAAAATTCTTTGGCTTTTCATAGATTTTTTGAGAAATCCCCCTCTCCGTCATCCGTCGCGAAGCGACGTCTGCCACCTCTCCCCGAGGAGAGGCTTGGTTTTGAAGCTTCAATCGAACAATTATTGGATCAAACATTCGTACACAACAAAAGCATATAGGACGCAATCTTGTTTGCGGTTAGTCTTTTCAAAAAGCCT
>JAZNYU010000080.1:0-7997 GCA_045594605.1 Eubacteriales bacterium | reverse complement strand
ATGGTATTACGCCATCAGCAGTAAAGAAGGGCGGTTGTCTTTTGAAATCTTATGGAAAAATCACTTTTGTATTAACAATCAAAGGAGTTAATGCTATGAATTACAGAATTGTAAAAAAAGAAGAAATGCACATTATAGGTTTTAAAAAGTGGTTTTCCACCGAAAACGACGGTCAGCTGACCGAGATTCCCAAAATGTGGGATTCTGTTACAGAGGAACTGGAGCAACAAATTACAGCACTGAGCAACAACGACGGTGTAGTGGGACTCTGTGCCGATATGTACGACGGTGGCTTTGATTATTGGATCGGCTGTATGTCGGACAAGGTATGCCCTGAAAATCTTGAGGAAATGACGATTCCTGCATCTTCTTGGGCAGTGTTTGAAGTCATCGGTTCTATGCGTCCCCTGCCCAATCCTATACAGGATATTTGGAAGCGCATCTATTCCGAATGGCTCCCCAATTCCGGTTATCAGCACGCAATGTTGCCGGAGATCGAATACTACTCTGCCGGCGATATGATGGCTGAAGATTACAGGAGCGAGATTTGGATTCCGATAAAAGAATAACGCATAACACAACAAAAGAGGAGTCTCATAAAGACTCCTCTAATTTGTTTTTGATTATTTCTTTTCCTCAACGGGAGCTTCCTTGATCAGTCTTACGATAGCCATTTCAGCTGCGTCACCGCGGCGTGCGCCCAGCTTAAAGATCTGGGTGTAACCGCCGTTGCGGTTCTCGTAAGTAGGAGCAATCTCGTTGAACAGCTTGGAAACAACGTTCTCGTCGGTAATGTATGCAAGAGCTGCACGACGGCTTGCGAGAGTGTTCTTCTTACCAAGCGTAATCATTTTTTCTGCCATAGAACGAACTTCCTTAGCTCTGGTGAGCGTGGTTTCGATCTGTCCGTTCTTAAGCAGCAAGGTAACCATGCCGCGCAGCATTGCTTTTCTGTGCGCAGTGGTTCTGCCAAGTTTTCTGGTTCCGGGCATTGTTAGTCCCTCCTTCTGCTTTACGAATAAGTTTTAATTCAATGTTGGGGAAAGCGAACTGATTACTCTTCCTCTTTCTTGAGTTCAAGACCGAGAGAGTGCAGCTTTTGGATAACTTCCTCCAGCGATTTTTTACCGAGGTTACGAACTTTGATCATATCCTCCTCGGTGCGGCTGATCAGATCTTCAACCGTGTCGATGCCTGCGCGCTTCAAGCAGTTGAAGCTACGTACAGACATGTCAAGTTCCTCAATGGTCATCTCAAGGACTTTCTCCTTGATGGTCTCTTCTCTTTCTACCATGATCTCCTTGTTGCGTGCACCCTCGGAGAGGTCTACGAACAAGTTGAGGTGCTCATTGAGAATCTTGGCACCAAGCGAAATCGCATCCTTTGCGGAGATGGTTCCGTTGGTGAGAATATCCAACGTCAATTTATCGTAGTCCGTTACGTTGCCTACACGGGTATTTTCTACGGTGTAGTTTACGTTGTAAACGGGCGTATAAATGGAGTCGGTAAAGATGGTTCCGATAGGAGCAGAAACTGCGTTGCCAAGAATTTGGGTTTGCAGCTGCTTGTTTCTATCCTGAGATACATAGCCGCGTCCTGCTGCAAAGGTGAGCTCCATGTAGAAGCGTGCGCCCTCGGCAACGGTTGCGATGTGGTGCTCGGGATTGAGAATTTCGATATCGGAGTCTTGTTTAATATCGCCTGCAACAACGTCCTTTTCACCGGTAATGTCGATCATTACGGTCTTGGGGCCGGTGCAGTGCAGTTTGGCAATAATGCCCTTCACATTCAGAACGATCTCGGTAACGTCCTCTTTAACGCCTGCGATCGTGGAGAATTCGTGAAGCACACCGTCGATCTTAATGTTGGTTACTGCGTAACCGGGAAGAGAGCTGAGCAGAACACGACGCAGGGAGTTGCCAAGCGTAATGCCGTAGCCGCGCTCCAGGGGCTCTACCACGAACGTACCGCGGGAGCCGTCTTCTGTTAAATCGGCAGTGGTAATATTGGGCTTTTCAATCTCGATCATTCCAAATAATCCTCCTTCAATTTATTGTGTGATACCGTGCAAATTTGCGGTTAGCGCTTTGCTAAACCGTATCGTAATGAAACCTTCGTGGATTACTTGGAATAGAGCTCGACGATCAGCTGTTCGTTGAAATCAAAGTCAACGTCTTCTCTTGCGGGAAGAGTGAGAACGGTTGCGGTCATAGCCTCAGCCTTAACCTCAAGCCACTTGGGAGCGTTTGCAGTTGCTGCAGCCTCTGCCAATGCCTTGAACTTAACGGAATCGCGGCTTGCTTCCTTAACGGCGATAACGTCACCGGCCTTGATGATAAGGGAGGGGATGTTTACCTTTTTGCCGTTTACGGTGAAGTGACCGTGAAGAACCAGCTGACGAGCTTCCTTGTGGGATGCTGCGAAGCCCATTCTGTAAACCACGTTGTCAAGACGACGCTCAAGCAGGCAGATCAGGTTTTCACCGGTCATACCCTCTTTGCGGTCTGCTTCCTCGAAGTAGTTAACAAACTGCTTCTCAAGGACGCCGTAGTATCTTCTGGTCTTCTGCTTCTCACGCATTTGAAGTCCGTACTCTCTCATTTTCTTATTTGCAGCACCGTGCTGACCGGGAGCAGTGTTTCTGCGGTCAAGTGCGCACTTACCGGTAAGGCAACGCTCGCCCTTGAGGAAGAGCTTAGTGCCCTCTCTGCGGCAAAGTCTGCAAACAGGTCCAGTATATCTTGCCATAATAATTGTACCTCCAACGAATAATTAAACGCGACGGCGCTTAGGCGGGCGGCAACCGTTGTGCGGGATGGGCGTTACGTCTTTGATCATAGTGATCTGCAGACCAACGGTCTCAAGCGCACGGATTGCGGATTCACGTCCTGCACCGGGGCCCTTGATGAAGACCTCAACGGACTTCAGGCCATGCTCCATAGCAGCCTTTGCTGCAGTTTCGGAAGCGGACTGTGCTGCGAAGGGAGTGGATTTTCTGGAACCTCTGAAACCGAGCTCACCTGCAGATGCCCAAGAAATGGTGTTGCCAAATGCATCGGAAACGGTTACGATCGTGTTGTTAAAGGTGGACTGAATGTGTACAGCGCCCTTTTCGATATTTTTTCTTTCGCGGCGTCTCTTGACAACTTTTTTAGTGTTTACTTTTGCCATGTCTATGCCACTCCTTTACTTCTTCTTGTTCGCAATGGTCTTTGCGGGACCCTTACGAGTTCTTGCGTTGGTTTTGGTTCTTTGACCTCTTACGGGCAGACCCTTTCTGTGACGGATACCGCGGTAGCAGTTGATCTCAACCATTCTCTTGATGTTCATTGCAACTTCACGGTGCAAATCACCCTCAACGGTGTAGTTGTTTTCGATTTCGTCACGGAGCTTGGCTACTTCAGATTCGGTCAGGTCCTTTGCGCGAGTGTCCGGGTTGATGCCGGTCGCTGCAAGGATATCGTTTGCGCTCTTGCGGCCGATACCGTAAATGTAGGTAAGGGCGATTTCTACGCGCTTGTTGTTCGGAATATCAACACCAGCTATACGAGCCATACTGTTTATTCACCTCTCTGTTGATTTTTGCGGTATCTGATTAACCCTGTCTTTGCTTATGCTTAGGGTTTTCACAGATCACCATGATTTTACCTTTTCTCTTGATGATCTTGCATTTCTCGCAGATCTTCTTAACGGATGGTTTCACCTTCATTGTGTCTGTACCATACCTTTCTTGTTTATTCTGCAATTATTTTGCTCGCCAAGTGATGCGTCCCTTGGTCAGGTCATAGACCGAAACCTCGATGGTTACGCGATCGCCGGGCAGAATTCTAATATAGTTCATACGAAGCTTACCCGAAATGTGTGCGGTAACGATGTGACCGTTCGGGAGCTTTACTTTGAAGCAAGCGTTGGGCAGTGCCTCAACCACTGTGCCTTCAAACTCGATTACATCTTCTTTTTGTGCCAAAAGAATGTTCCTCCTGTTCAAGTTTAATTGTTTGTGGTATCAGAAACCTTTTTCTACTTCGGTCAGGATCAGCACGCCGCCAGACGTAAGCGCCACAGTGTTTTCGTAATGCGCCGAGAGACTGCCGTCAGCGGTTTTCACCGTCCAACCGTCATTCAGCTCAATTACGTTCGCAGTACCCACGTTAACCATCGGCTCAATGGCAAGTGTCATGCCAGCCGAGAGGCGGATGCCTCTGCCGGGAGTGCCGAAGTTTGGAACATCGGGTTGCTCGTGCATCTGTGTGCCGATTCCGTGTCCAACGTAACGTTTTACGGTGCTGAAGCCGTTTTGACGTACCAAAGCATCAATTGCCGAACCAACGTCGCCCAGGCGTTTGCCCGATTGCAGCTGCTCCACGCCTGCCCAAAAGCTATCGCGTGTAACCTGAATCAGCTTTTTTGCCTCGTCGCTGACGTTCCCTACGGGAATGGTTCTTGCCGAGTCACCGACGTATCCACGGTATGTGGCGCCGGTGTCAATTTTAACGATGTCGCCATCCTTCAGGATGCGGTCTTTTGCGGGGATGCCGTGAATGACCTCATCATTGATGCTGATGCATGCGCTGGCGGGAAAGCCGTGATACCCCAAAAACGCAGGGGTTGCACCGCACTTTTCGATGTGCCGGCGAATGGCTTGGTCAATTTCATACGTGCTAACACCCGGTCGGACCATATCACGGGCGATGAGCAAAGCTTCGCCCGTAATACGTCCCGCATCTCTCATAGCGGTGATTTGTGCAGCATTCTTAAGTGTAATCATACTTTACGCCTCTACCGTTTTGAGTGTTTGGAAGACGAGCGCGGTGGTATCCGCTACCTCGTCCTGCCCTTCCACGGTGAGAAGCAGATTTCTCTTGGCGTAGAACGCCTTGAGGGGCTCTGTCTCTCTGTGGAAAGTCTCCAACCGTTTTTTTACAGTTTCTGCTGCGTCGTCGGCTCTGACGTACAAAGCCTCGCCGCATCTGTCACAAACGCCCTCTTTGAGGGGAGGATTGTAAACGATGTGATAGGATGAGCCGCAAGAGCAAACTCTGCGTCCGCTCATACGCTCAATGATTTTTTGGTCGGGAACCTCAATGCTGAGCACAGCGTCAATGTGAATGCCCATCGTCTCCAGTGCCTCAGCCTGAGGAATGGAGCGCGGAAAGCCATCCAGAATAAAGCCGTTCTCACAGTTGTTCTCTACCATATACTTCTTGATAATTCCAATAACGACGGAATCGGGAACCAGCTGACCTGCTTCGATATAAGCTTGCGCCTCTTTTCCAAGCTCGGTGCCGGCTTTGCGCTCTGCACGGAGAATGTCTCCGGTTGCAATAGCGGGAATTTGATATTTTTCGGAAATCTTCACGGCTTGGGTACCTTTACCCGCGCCGGGAGCGCCAAGTAAAATCAGATTCATAATTTCCTCCGGTAAATTACCGATTAATCAAGAAAGCCCTTGTAGTTACGCATAGAGAGTTGAGCCTCGAGGTCGCGAACGATCTCAAGTGCAACGCCTACTGCGATGAGAAGCGAGGTACCTGCAAATGCCAAGCTGGTAAAGTTAATGCTCAGCAGGCTTGCAATAGCACCTACGAGAATCGGAACACCCGAAATAACTACCAGGAAGATTGCGCCCATCATGGTAACACGATTGAGGATCTTCTTGATGAAGGGTGCCATTTCTTGGGGACGGATACCGATGATTGCACCACCGTTGTTACGGATGTTGTTCGCTACTTCAACAGGATTGAAAGAAATCGCAATGTAGAAGTAAGAGAAAGCAACAATCAAAGCAACGAAGAGTACAAAGTAGATAGCAGTATCGGTGCCAAGCCAGTTGTTAACGAATTTTGCAAAGCCCGAGTTGGAGTTCAGGAATCCTGCGATCATTGCAGGAAGAGAAACGATAGAGCTTGCAAAGATGACGGGCATAACGCCTGCCATGTTCATCTTGAGAGGCAGGTTGGTCTTTTGACCACCGTAGGTCTTGCGGCCAACAACTCTCTTTGCATAAATAACCTTGATGCGGCGCTCAGAGTTGGTGAACCAAACAATGAACACGATTGCAGCCAAAGCCAATGCGATGGAAATGATAACGCCGATAATACCGAGTACCAGATCCCAACCGGTGTACCAGCCAAGGGGGCCCTTCACCATGGAAATAGCGCCTTGGATATAACGGGTAAGACCGGAAATAATGTTAGCAAACAGGATAATAGAAATACCGTTGCCGATGCCGCGCTCGTTAATCTGCTCTGCCAACCACATGATCAGAGATGCACCTGCGCAGAGGCAAGAGATCATAACGATCCAGGGGAGAACGTGAGTGTTGTTTGCGTTGGGCTTTGCTGCAGCAGTCAAGAGACCGTAGCTATTGAGCAGGTTTACATAACCGAATGCAGTAATGATTGCCAACAAAACAGTTACCCAACGAGTAGCTGCGGTGAGCTTCTTTTTACCGTCTTCATCCTTAGACAGCTTTTCCAGTGCAGGAATTGCAATGGAGAGGAGCTGAATAACGATGGATGCGGTGATATAAGGGCTTACAGACAGAGCAAAGAAGGTTGCCTGGCTGAATGCGCCACCGGACATCATAGTCAGAAGTCCGAAGATGCCGTCACTAAACACAGTGTTAGTGAGTTCCATGCTTGTTACGCTAACGTAAGGAATGATGAGGTTTGCACCAATACGGTACAACAGAATAACCATCAAGGTGAAGAGGAGCTTCTTGCGAAGTTCCGGGACTTTCCATGCGTTTACAAACGTTTGAATCATCCTTATACCTCCTCTGCCTTACCGCCTGCTGCCTCGATCTTTTCCTTCGCAGTTGCCGAAAATACGGCTGCCTTAACAGTGAGTTTTTTGGTGAGTTCGCCGTTGCCGAGGACCTTAAGACCGTCCAGGGGCTTGCGAATGATTTTTGCTGCCAACAGCATTTCGATATCAACCTCGGTACCGTCAACGAACTTGTTCAGATCCTCAACGTTAACAATTGCATAGTGAGTAGCGAAAATGTTGTGGAAGCCTCTCTTGGGGTGAGTTCTGTAAATGGGGAATTGTCCACCCTCGAAACCGAGGCGAACACCGCCGCCGGAGCGAGCGTATTGTCCCTTGTGTCCCTTGCCGGCGGTCTTGCCGTTACCGGATCCGGGGCCTCTGCCCTTTCTCCAGTTCGCCTTAGCGGAACCGGCTGCGGGTTGAAGTTCATGGAGTTTCATATCTGCCATTACCTCCTTATGCGTTTTCTACGGTTTCAACCGTAACGAGGTGGGAAAGGACCTTAACCTTGCCGGCGAGAACTGCGTCGTCGTTGTGAACGATGCTGTCACCGATCTTGTTCAGACCCAAAGATTTTGCAGTTGCCTTTTGATTGGGCTTGCAGCCGATCAGGCTCTTGGTAAGTGTTACTTTTTTCATCGTTTCTTACCTCCAATCAACCTTTAACCTGCTCAACAGAGATGTCACGAATCTTCGCAACCTCTGCAGCGGTGCGGAGCTCCTTCAAGCCTTCCATGGTTGCCTTAACAACGTTGGTGGGGTTGTTGGAACGCAGGCACTTTGCGCGAATGTTCTTAATGCCGGCAGCCTCAAGTACCATACGTACCTTGCCGCCTGCGATAATACCGGTACCGGGTGCGGCGGGCTTAAGGAGAACCTTACCTGCGCCAAACACACCAACTACCTCGTGGGGGATGGAAGTGCCCTTGAGGGACACGGTTACCATATTCTTCTTTGCATCTTCAATACCCTTGCGGATTGCTTCGGGTACTTCAGCTGCCTTACCAAGGCCTACGCCTACGTGACCTGCGCCGTCACCAACAACCATAAGTGCTGCGAAACGAGCTACACGACCACCTTTAACGGTCTTGGATACACGGTTCAGAGCGATGAGCGATTCTTTCAAATCGTGCTCAGCCGGATTAAACTTTTCTGCCATAATTTCCTCCAAAAATATTCAATAAACCAATTAGTTTGTTGAACAGTGTACAAACCGGAAAATCAGA
>JAZNYU010000079.1:0-2923 GCA_045594605.1 Eubacteriales bacterium | reverse complement strand
TCTCCTTTCACCGCCGAGGACTTATTATAAACAATAAGACTGAACACAGCGGAAATTACAAATACCAAAATACCGATAACCGATGCCAGCTTGTAGTTTCGGTCGGTACCAAGTGAGAGCTTATAGAGCCAGGTGATGAGCAGGTCTGTGCCCTTTGCACCGTCGGTATAAAGCATAATGTCGCCGGGGCCGCCGCCACTGAGCAGGTAGATAACGTTAAAGTTGTTGATGTTACCGATAAACTGCGTAATGAGATAGGGGCCTGTAACAAAAAGCATATAAGGAAGCGTGATCTTGAAGAAGCGGCGCGCGGGAGATGCTCCGTCGATGCGAGCCGACTCGAAAAGATCGTTCGGAATATTCATAAGAATTCCCGAGCACATCAGCATACTGTAAGGAACACCGATCCACATATTAACAATTACGATGCAGATACGTGTGGTGTTGATGTCGATACCAAACTTGAGGTGGTAATCGAAAATGCGCTCGATAAGTTGGGTGATAATGCCACCGCCCGAGCCGAGAACACCGCCGCCGGTATCGAGCATTTTGGACATGATCAAAAGAGATACGAACTGCGGAACGGCAATAGTTGCAACAAACAACGTACGATAAAGCTTTTTGAGCTTGATGCCCTTGCGGTTGATGAGTATTGCCAGCAGCATGCCAAAGATGTAGCTGGTAAAGGTTGCAAGAACGGCCCATATCAACGTCCAACCAAGTACGCGCCAGAAGGTTGCGCCAAGCTCGGAGTTGCCTGCAAACATATCCTTAAAGTTATCAAAACCAACCCATTGGAACAGGTGCTGAGGTACCTCGTGTGCCGCATCGTAGTTGGTAAAGGCGATCAAGATCATTGTTACGAGCGGAACGATGGTGAAAACAAACAAGCCGACCATAGGCAGCGAGAGCAACGTCAGATGGAATTTGTTATCCAGCAGGTTGTTGATGTCGCGACGGAAGGTCTGCGGCTTTTTGCCAATGATGTGGCATTGCTCCAGCTCGTAGCTTTCCTTGGCACAGCTGATGTAGCAGATGATAAAGAAAATAATAACGAACAGAGTTAAAATACCGTAAAGCAGAATGAGGAAGGAGTTGTCTCCTACCATTTTGTCATAAATTCCTTCATCCGGATTCCAAAAATCATAGGTTTCGGTACGTCCAACGTTACCGCCGCTAAAGAAATTTTCAAAGCACATGGCAAGATAATTGCCACCAAACATTACCATGTAGAGCACAAAGGCCGTTTCGAGCAAAAGGTAGATGATACCGCGAACGATCTGCCCACGGAAAAGGTGGCTCAATCCCATAATAGCATGGGAGGATTTTGTCAGAGCGTCACCGTACCAGAAATTTTGACCGAACTCCTTAAATCCGCGCCCAATGCTAACAAAAAAGTTAGCGATCGCGCGAAAGATCCTGCCAAAAAAGCCGGCAAAGCCACGTCCGAAATTTTTGAAAAATTGCGAAATTTTATAGATGAACCTTTGCCCCGGTGTCATCCGATAATAACCGAGATCCATTGATAACCTCCTTCTTTTATTTAAGATGGGGACTGCTGCCCTCAACAGTCCCCGAAAAAAGAGATATTATTTTGCGATTTGATTTACAAGTGCATCCAGGAGTGCCTGAAGCTCTTCATCTGTGTAATCCAGCAGCGTGCCTGCTTCCTTGCGCTCGATAAAGGGAGTGATGAGAGCGCCCATGGGAGTCCAGTAGTTGCCGGGAACGCTCTTTTGAGCGCGGCTGTACTTAGCTTGTTCCATAACTGCTGCAATAACGGGGTTGTTAGCAACTGCCTCGGAAGCTGCTACGTTCTTGTTGGAGGGACCGAAGCCGCGAGTTTCAAATCTCTTAAGCTGGTTCTCTTCGTTGGTGAGCCACATTGCGAGCTTGTGAGCTTCGCCCTTGTTTTGGCTGTGACCGTTTACACCGATGAGCTTGCAGCCCATGTAGGTGGTAAGCTGTCTTTGCTCGCCGTCGATCTCAACGGTGGGAAGCTTTGCTACGCCCATGTTTTCGCCAAGAAGACTTTCAACTGCTTGTGCGTTCCATGTGCCGGAAACGCCTGCTGCTGCTTCAACAACACCCTCAGCGGTGGGAGTGAAGCCGGCAATCAGCTTACTGTCATCGGTTTGGATAACGAGTGCGGGGTGGTTAACATACTTAACAAGTGCCTTCATAACTGCAAGACCTTGTGCATTGTTGTAGTTGATAGAAACACCGGTTTCGGTCATAGCTTCGTTGTAGGAAACTTGGTAGCCGAGCTCGGGATATGCGAAGAAGAAGCTGGAAAGATACCAACCGTCATCGTTGAGCTTGAAGTGAACCTTTCTGCCTGCAGCATGTGCAGCATCGAGAAGCTCATCGAGAGTGTCTACCTGATCGTCACCGATAACAGACTTATCGTAGTAGAGGAAGAGGGTGTTATCCTCGGTGCAGGGGTAAGCGTACAGCTGTTCTTGATCATCAACAGTGATCGTTGCAGCATCAACAGAGGTTGCGGAGTTGTTTTCTTTTACATATTTCTCATTGTCACCGCCAATACGAGCGGGCGCGCCGCCTGCGATGAGCTTGTTGATCTGGTCACTTGCAAAAGAGAATACGTCGGGACCGGAGGTTACGTCATTAAGAACCTTATCAGCTGCGTCGCCCTCACCCTGAACACCAAAGAGGAATTTGTACTCTTTGTCGGGATTAGCTGCAGCGAATGCCTGACACATTTCCTTGAGCATTTCCTGGTCTTCCTGGGAGCCCCAAACGGTGAGAGTCACCTTGGTCTTTTCGCCATTATTGTTAGTGTTGTTATCATTGTTATTGTTGTTGCAAGCAGTAAATGCCATGCAAATCACAAGCAATGAGACTACAAAGGAAAGAATTCTGATCTTTTTCATGATTTTCTCCTTATTATCGTTATTGTTTT
>JAZNYU010000078.1:0-5960 GCA_045594605.1 Eubacteriales bacterium | reverse complement strand
TAGCCTCATAGGTCGTACCGCTGATGGTCAATTTGTATCCAACACCGCCAACGTCAATGACGGCGAGATCGTTTTTGAGTAGTGTGAGCTTTCCGCTCAAATAGTAAAACATAAACTGCGTTCCTTTCGCTCGTTGTGGTGGGGAATTACTTCTTTTTCTTTTTGGAGTGTTGCTGCTCGGTCTTTTCGCGCTTGGGCGGAATGAAAATGATCTTGAGATTTGCCCAAACCGATTTTATCCAAATCAAGGCAGCACCGTTTTCCACCGGTTCAGCTACATCGGTCTCTTCTTCGACCGTGTCAAGTTCTTCATCCTTGTCAAGACCGTCATTGTAGTCTACATCGTCGCGGCGCTTGCAGCCAAAGTGGAAGAAGTGATCGAGAATGATCAAAAGAATAAAGAGACAGAGACAAACGATGGAAACGATCAGACCAATATTGATGCACTTGGGGGCATAAACGATGCGGATATCGTGTGTTTCTCCTGCTTCGCCACCTACGCGGAAGGCGATGAGTGCGCCAAGTGCCTTGGTGATCTCTACTTGCTCGCCGTCGACCCAAACCTGCCAGCCGTTGTCATAAGCGAGGGTGGTGAGCACCAGATCATCGGCGCGCGATGCGGTATAAGTGCCCTCAAAGGAGTGCTCGGTGTATTCGTCAATCTGGAATTGGTTTTTGCCAAGGCGTGTCATCACGTCTTCATATACAGCCATGTCGATATACCAGAAGCAGTCAGCACCGCCCTTGATATAGTAATCCTTGCCTGTCAAGGTCAGCTTCAGGGAAAGTCTTGCGCCTTCCTCTTGCATACCAAGAGAAATGATGCGTGCGGTATCGTTGCCGTTAAAGGTTCCCATATCGGTTACCTTGCCACCGTCTACAGTCAGGGAAAGCTTGACCTCTCTGGGGTAATCAGTGGGGGCATAGAAGAAGATCTCCGCACTTGCGGGCAGGGGATTTGCCTTCATGGTAATGCCGGGGTTTTTGGCATCGGTGCTTGTGGGCTTGTAGCCAACCTCGTTTTGCGCATAGTTTTGCTTGTTTACGTTATTTGTGTTGCTGATGGTAGAGGTGATGGGGATAAATACCTCGATGGGTTCTTCCTCGCCAAGCATAGCGGCAAGAATGGCATTGAGGCGGTCAAAGGGATTTTCGTAATCGTCTACGTACACCGAGGCGTTGTTTTCCTCAATGTTCATCCACTCGTTTACGGTTGCCTTGAGGGAATTGATGGCGTTCTTAATGCCTTCGCCGTCTTTTTCCTCGTCGGTGGCCGCATCGTCCTCGTTGTCCTCGGTCTCCTGCACAAAGCCAAGCTCAAAGTCAAGCAGATCATCGGAAACACCGTAGCCGAGGGAGAGGGCATAGGGGTTGAGATAGGTGATATATTTGCCTGCAGGATCGGTAGCAAATACCTCGTAGTAGTTTTCATACAGCTCGTCCTCAGAGATGAGGTATTTGATGCCCAACAGGGAATCGGTCACGGGCGTGTTGCCAAGATACTTGGTCCAGTGCGCCTTGGATGCGTAACCCAACGAGTTGAGGAAGCGGATAGTCTCCTTGTTGAGCGTTGAGGTCGAGCCCGAAAGACCACGGATCATCAGCGCCATGTTATCGTTGTTGGAGCGGTAAAAGGTCTTTTCCATACGGTAGAAGGAATCGTCCTTTTCCTGCACGTTTTCCACCACGGGGCGAACGTCCTTTAAAAAGTTGTTGTAGCGACTGTAGGTCGAGCAGCCAACGTCCTCAACCAGTGCGTTAAAGCTCAAAAGGGAGTTTACAAAAAGCTCCAGTATTACAATGCAAACCAGCGCAAAGCTTGCTACCTGCTGCTGATTGCGCTTGCGCATAATGGCAAGCACCGCAAGGTAGGTAAAGATCATGATCAAGGAGAAATATATGCAACCGAGGTCATCGGGTTGAATATACTCGCCGTTATCGCGCGTTTGCATAATGGCACAAAAGAGTGCAATCAGTCCGCCCGTGCCCATCGTTACACGCAAGGAGATGTTCTCAAAGTCCGCCATTGCGCGGCAGGCAAGCACGCACAAATAGAAGGAGAACATAAAGCTATAACGGTAATTGAGCCAGTTGGGCTTTTGGAAGCCGTGCCATGCAAGGTCGATAATGTTCAGGGAAAAGCTTGCAAACAGAACAAAAAGCAATACACCCGAAAAGATCTTTTCGCGCATGGAATACTTTTTGGAGAGGAAATACGAGGGGATGAGGAGCAGTGTCAGAATTCCGCAATAAACAAAGGGGAGTCCCTCGGGGCGTACGGTATCGTAAGATCCCGGCAGGAGCTTGTAGAGGAAGTCCATCAGGTCAAATTTGACGCCGAAGGATTCCCAGGAGGAGCTTGCAAAGGGATCGGAGAAGGTGGTCTTACCAAAGTTGAGCGAGTAGTATGCGCCAAGAATGATGACCGCCGCAATACCGAGCGCCAAAAGGGAATAGCCGACAATGCGACCGAGCGAGCGCAGGAAGTGGCACTTTTCGCGCATGGGGTTGTTGCGGAACTTTTCGTTGTTTGCAAAGTAGTAGATAAAGAAATAGATCGCGCAGTAAATGCAGATCATGTATCCAATGTAATAGTTGCTGAAAACGGCAACTGCGAGGGATACGACATAGAGCTTGAATTTGCCGTGCTTGATGATGCTTTCAATGCCCAAGGTGATCAAGGGTAGCAGCATCATGGCATCGATCCACATGGTGTTATGCTGCTGGATGATGGCATAGGTGCAAAGCGCATAGGATGCCGAGAAGATGATGATCGACAGCTTGTGCGGCTTTTTCATGGTCTTGTGCATATAAAAGCCGAAGGTTGCACCGCACAAAGCTCCTTTGAGCATAAAGAGCGCGGTCAGAGCCTCAAGCATTCTTTCCTTGGGGAAGAGTGCTACCAGGAAGGAAAGCGGGCTTGCAAGATAGTAAGCGTAAATGCCCAAAAACTCACCGCCCAGCTGACGGGCAAAGGAATAAAGCAGATCGGCATCTCCGTGCACAAAGTTGCGGAGTGCTTCAAAGAACCAATCGTACTGACCGTTCAGGTCAAGCACCAAAACGCATCCGTCACCAAAGGGGTGGTGACCTCGTGCAAGATACATCAAATAGATCAGGATGGCGGGGATGAAGGCGCACAGAGCCAAGTATCCGTACTCGCGCCAGAAGGGGCGATAGGTCAGGCGTCCCCATGCTTTTTTGGCTACGCCCTTGGCGGCAGCCCCAAATCCTTTTTTGTTTTCGTTACTCATATCAGTTCTCTCCTGTAGGGGAATCGGTAGTGCTGGTTAAAATTTGCTTGATCGCTTTTTCAAGCTTGACTCTGTCCAAGGTCATATCCCGTCCGCAGCTCTCGCACACAACGCGCACCTGGCTGCCAACGCGCAAAATACGAAAGATCTTGCCGCCGCAGGGATGCGGTTTTTTCATTTGAACGCGGTCCTCGGGGTGCAGGGGAAGAATAGTCATACGGCTCTCCTCGCTCTTAAAATACAGTATTAACTTATTATAACATAAAAAAAGCGTTCTGTAAACCGAGTTTATACAAATTTTATCAGCTTTTTCCAAAAAAATAAGCATAAACCGTTTGACTTTTATAAAGAAAGGTGGTATAATTATCTTGGATATTTATGTACACAAGATAGGAGAAGAATTTTGATCATTTTGGGCATCGACCCCGGACTGGCGATCGTCGGTTGGGGAGTTATCGAATATCAGAACGCAAAGTTCCGCACAATAGCCTACGGCTCTATCAACACCCCCAAGGGAACGCGCACCGAAGAACGCTTGCGCCTCATTTTTGAGGGGATGAATGAGCTGATCGAAAAGTATCATCCCGATGCTATGGCGGTCGAGGAGCTGTTTTTTACAAACAACATCACAACGGGTATTCGCGTAGCCGAGGCAAGGGGCATTATTCTGCTTGCTGCCGAGCTTGCCTGCGTTCCCATTTTTGAATATACACCGCCGCAGGTCAAGCAAGCGGTGGTTGGATACGGCAGAGCCGAAAAAAGACAGGTCATCTCTATGGTGACCATGCTTTTGGGACTCCCAAAGCCGCCACGCCCCGATGACACCGCCGATGCACTTGCCATTGCCATTTGTCACGCCCACAGCGGCGCATCAAGACTGGCACAGTACTTTAACAAATAAGCGAAAAAAGGATAGAGATTATGTGGTTTTCTGAAAATTGGAAAGATTATGAATTACTTGATACATCGGACGGCGAAAGACTGGAGCGTTGGGGCAATCTGATCCTCATTCGTCCCGATCCGCAGATCATCTGGAAAGGGGTTGCCAAGCATCCCGCATGGAAAAAAGCCGACGGCATTTACCGTCGCTCTCACTCGGGCGGCGGCGCATGGGTAAAGAACAATTTGCCCGAATCCTGGAAGATCGGGTACGGCGACCTCGGCTTTGTTCTGCGCCCCATGGGCTTTAAGCATACGGGACTTTTCCCCGAGCAGGCTGCTAACTGGGATTGGTTCTCGGGGCTCATCCGCGAGGCAAACCGTCCCATCAAGGTGCTCAATCTGTTTGCCTATACGGGCGGCGCAACGGTAGCCGCTGCAAAAGCAGGTGCATCTGTGGTGCACGTGGATGCTTCCAAGGGCATTGTAGCGCAGGCAAAGGAGAACGCCGTACTCTCGGGACTTGCCGAGGCTCCCATTCGCTACATCGTTGATGACTGCAAAAAGTTTGTTGAGCGTGAGATCCGCCGCGGCAACCATTACGACGGCATCATTATGGACCCGCCCTCTTACGGCAGAGGTCCCGGTGGCGAGGTTTGGAAGCTGGAGGAAAGCATCAACGAGCTTATCACTCTCACAGCACAACTGCTCTCCGACGAGCCGCTCTTTTTCCTTGTCAACTCCTACACCACGGGACTGTCTCCCTTGACGATGAGCTATCTCTTGGAGCTGAAGGTTCGCGCACGCTATGGCGGCGTGATCGAGTCGGGCGAGCTCGGACTCAAGGTTACCCAAACCGGCGCATTCTTGCCCTGTGGAGCAAGCTCGCGTTGGTATCTCAAACCCAAAAACTAACCCTTGAAAGGATAAAACCGTTTTGTCTGATATTTTCATTCATGCACGGGATCTTTGCTTCTCCTATGCCGATGAGGAGGGAAGAGAGGAAAACCCCGCGCTGCAAAACTTTTCGGTGGATATTCGCCGCGGTGAATACGTAGCGGTGCTCGGTCACAACGGCTCGGGCAAATCCACCTTTGCAAAGCTTCTCAACTATATATTGGAGCCCACGTCTGGGGAATTGACGGTTGGCGGTCTTGAGCTTTCCCGCAAGGATCTGTCCGACGAGGATATTCTCAATTTGCGCAAGAACGTTGGCATGGTCTTTCAAAACCCCGATAACCAGCTTGTTGCCACCGTTGTGGAGCAGGACGTTGCATTTGGTCCCGAAAACCTCGGCATTGAGCGCGAGGAGCTGCGCCGCCGCGTAGATTACGCACTCGAAACGGTGGGAATGACCGCTTACGCCAAGCACGAGCCGCATCGCCTCTCGGGCGGACAAAAGCAGCGCGTTGCCATTGCAGGCATTCTTGCAATGATGCCGCAGTGCGTCGTTTTTGACGAATCCACCGCCATGCTTGACCCCGGCGGACGCCGCGAGGTGCTCGATACCATCCGCAAGCTCAACCGCGAGCACGGAATGACGGTGCTCAACATTACGCACTATATGAACGAGGCTGCCGAGGCAGATCGCATCATCGTTATCAACGATGGAAAGCTCCTGATGGACGGCACGCCCGACCAAATTTTTGCACAGCGCGATGCCTTGCACGAGGTGGGGCTTGAGGTTCCGCAATGCGCCGAGCTCATCCACGCCCTGCGTGCCGCAGGCATTCCGATCGAGGGTGACACACTCTCATCTCCCGAGGCGTGTGCCGATCTGTTGCAAAAAGCCTTTACCAAACACGCAAAATAACCAAAGAGGAACAC
>JAZNYU010000077.1:0-8266 GCA_045594605.1 Eubacteriales bacterium | reverse complement strand
TTTGCTTTTGACATCATGAACGACCGCACCCGTTTGATTGTAGGTAGCACAAAGTGCTTCTGCTTTGGCGCGCTCGTCGGATTCAAACTTGTTTTTGGAAAGCAGCTCAACGACCTCGCCGTTGGTTTTTTCTTTGCTGACAAGTGCAAAATATTTACCGGGAACAAAATTGCGGATCGCCATATCTCTATCGTAAATAGCCTTTACGATGGGAACAATGACACGCCCCACACGGAGCAGGGTTCCCGTTTTGAGTGTGGCATAGCGCGTCAGGTTGACGCCGTAGAGCCAATCGATATAGGTGCGCGCAAAGCCCTCTGCCGCGAGTCGGTCGTATTCGCTCTCATCCTTCATTTCGGTAAGCGCTTTTTGTACCGTTTGCTGCGTTTGGTCGGGCAACCAAAGGCGCTTATATTTCTTGCCTTGTGCTCCTGCATTGTTCATGCAAAGGCGCACAATGATCTCTCCCTCTCGATCCGCGTCCCCTGCGTTTACAATGGTGTCAACGTCGGGGCGGTTGCAAAGCTCGCGAATGATCTCAAATTGACGGCGCACGCCGGGATCAACTTTTTTGTCCTTGCCATTTTCACGGCGCAATTCAAATTTGAATTCCTTGGGAAAGCAAGGCAGATTTGCCATCGTCCATCTGCCCGACTCCTCGGGGGATGGCGAATAGGTCTCAATATCGCACAAAGAAAAGAGGTGACCGAAAGCCCAGGTGATGATATACCCTTCTCCCTCAAGATATCCTTGCCGTTTTTGCATCGGGCCAATGCCTGCGGCAATATTGCGCCCAAGGCTTGGCTTTTCTGCAATGATCAAAATCATCTTTTTAACTCCTTTATTGCTTTTGCGTAAAGATGCCGCAGTTTCGCCAGGATCGGCGCAAAACTGCGGCACCATTTTTTATGTGGAATTAAATGTACTTGCGAATGGTATCGGTAACTTCCTCTGCAGGCATCGAAACGGTCATGGTAACGTTGACGTCGATCTTTTCAAGCAGAGAGTCAAGCTTTACGAGGAGCTCTTCAAAAGCAACCATATCGCGCTTGCAGATGCGGAGTGTACCGTCTACAAAGAGATCGGTTACGTCGTGGTTGCTTGCAAGCATACCCGCGATGAAGCCGTAAAGTGCGGATGCATCGTTGATCAGGTATTCCTCGGAGTTAACGAGTCTTACAGCGGGCTTTATATCAAATCTCAACTGAGCACCCTTTTCAATGCAAACAACGTCACCCTTGGTAACGGCAAGTGCGCCATTTACCATATCGATGAGAACTTTTGTTTTGCCGGTGCCCTTAACGCCGATAATTAATTTTAACATATTTTTAACCTCCAGAAATCAGCCGAGATGACGTTTCATCTCCTTGTTTTTATTATACCAAACTTTGGAAACAAAGTCAAGGGGCTTTTTCGATTTTCAGTGAATTTTTTTCTTATGCCTGCAGGCGGTCCTCAAGAGCCTTTTTCATCTCCTCGTAGCCTGGCTTACCAAGGAGCGCAAACATGTTCTTTTTGTAGGATTCTACGCCGGGTTGGTCAAAGGGATTGACGCCGAGCATGTAACCGGAAACTGCGCAGGCAAGCTCAAAGAAGTAGATCAGCTCGCCAAGGGTGAAGGCATTGCGCTTATCCAGCTCGATAACAACGTTGGGAACGCCGCCGTCGACGTGTGCCAGAATGGTGCCCTGCATTGCCTTTCTCTTGACATCGTTAAGATCCATGCCGGAGAGGAAGTTGAGTCCGTCAATGTTTGCGGGATCGTTCGGAATTGCAAAAGCATCACCAGTGTCGGCAATGTCGATCACGGTCTCAAACATCGAACGTGTGCCGTCCTGAATGAACTGACCAAGGGAGTGCAAATCGGTGGAGAAAACAACGGATGCCGGGAAAATGCCCTTTTGATCCTTGCCCTCGCTCTCGCCAAAGAGCTGTTTCCACCACTCGCTGAACATAGCCGAGAAGGGTTCGTAGCTTGCCATGACCTCAACGGTCTTGCCGCTGCGGTAAAGGATGTTTCGGATGGCTGCATAGCGGTAGCAATCGTTCTTTGCAATGTCCGCATCCACGTATGTATGGCTTGCGGATGCCGCGCCTTGCATGAGCTCATCAATATCGATGCCGGCGACGGCGATGGGCAAAAGACCGACTGCCGTCAGAACCGAGAAACGTCCGCCGACGTCATCCGGAACAACAAAGGTCTCATATCCCGCATCGGTAGAAAATTGCTTGAGCGTGCCGCGTGCACGGTCGGTGGTTACAAAAATGCGCTCGCGTGCGCCCTCTTTGCCGTACTTTTCTTCCAAAAGGGTGCGGAAAACACGGAAAGCAACCGCGGGCTCGGTGGTGGTACCCGACTTGGAGATAACGTTTACGCAAACGTCACGTCCCTCGCAAAGAGCAAGCACTTCGTTGAGTGCGCCTGCACTGATGGAGTTACCTGCAAAATAAATGTCGGGAGTGTCCTTTTTCAAATTATTATACAAGGGAGACTTGAGGAACTCGATAACGGCGCGTGCGCCGAGATAAGAACCGCCAATACCAATGACAATAAGCACGTCACAGCTCTTTTGGATCTTTTCTGCAGCTACCTTAATGCGTGCAAACTCTTCCTTATCGTAATTGTCGGGCAGATCTACCCAACCCAAAAAGGCATTGCCTGCACCGCTCTTTTCGCGGAGCGTTTTTGCGGCTGCGCTGACCTCTGCTTGAATATTTGCATATTCCTCGGTGCCGATGAAAGAAGAAACGTACTTATCGTTTAATTTGATTGCCATACTGTTAAACCGTCCTTTGGATAGAATGAATTATTGATATTATACACTATTTGCGCTTTGAATACAAGCCCTTTTTTCAAAAAAGATGGTGAAATTGTTACATTCTTGAAAAGCAACAAAGCCGATCAGATCAAAAGGGATTTTGCCAAGAGATGCCACAGGATCTCAAAAAAGTCGATGCGTTCTATTTCGTTCTCTGTGCAAATATCCACGCAACCGATCTGCTTTTGACCGCACCAAAAGCTGACCTCGCCGATCTTCTCCCCCAGTGACGTGGGAGCAGTAATGCTTTCGGTGAGCGTGATCTTCTTTTCAATTTTGGAAAGCTCCTCGCGTCTGACAACGCAGGAAAAAGCCGGGTACGTACCGCAGATCTCTCGCTTGGCACTTCCCTTTACAGAGACCGCCTCTGACGTGCCAGCATCCTCTTGGAACAGTGCAAAATTGGCGAATCCCCAGTCAAGAAGTGCTGTTGCAGCGGCATTGCGAATATCTCGCGACTCCGCGCCCATAATTACGCAAACAAGAGAGAGTCCGTCGCGCTCGGCGGTAGCGCTGATACAAAAGCCTGCCTTTGACGTAGAGCCCGTTTTGAGACCCGTGCAGCCCTTGTAAAAACGTACAAGACGGTTGGTATTGGTCAGCCCAAACGCGCCATCACGAATGCTATCCATCCATATGGAGCTATATTGTAACACAAGCGGATGTGCCACGAGCGCACAGGACATCAGAGCAATATCGCGTGCACTTGTCAAGTGATGCTCGGCGGTATCGTCAAGACCGGTGACGTTTTCAAATTTGGTCGACTTCATGCCAAGCTCGGTGGCTTTTGCGTTCATTTTTGCAACAAAGGCTTCTACACTGCCACTAATGTGCTCGGCAAGTGCCACGGCGGCATCGTTTGCAGAGGCGATGACAACGCTTTTGAGAAGGTCCTCAACGCTCATCTGTTCCCCCTCCTTTAAAAAGACCTGTGAGCCGCCCATGGATGCCGCATTTGCGGAAACGGATATCGTATCGTCAATGCGGATCGTTCCCGCATCGATCGCTTCCATCACAAGCAGCAGTGTCATGACCTTTGTAACGGATGCAGGTGGGAGTGCTTCATCGGCGTTTTGCGCGTACAGAACAGTCCCCGTTGTGGCTTCCATCAAGATGGCGCTTTTGCAATTGAGATTGAGCGATCCTTCGGGTACACCAAGGGGATTCTCTTGCGGTACAGAATCGGTTTCTTCGCCAAAGACTTCGACGCAAATCGGCAGAAGAAGAATCACGGCTATGATGATTGCCGTTAGCTTGTAAAAGAATTTTTTCATACTTATCACCTCGTCTCATTGTATGATTATGAATGGATAAATATGAAAAGCCGCCGCGCAAATTGCGCGGCGGCAGCTCTTTTATTTTACAGAAAATTGATAGATCGTTGTGTAATCGTACTTTTCACCGGGATTCAGTACCGTATCGGTAAAGTTGGAGTGATTGATGGCATCGGGCATCTTTTGCGTTTCCAAGCAAAATGCAGACTGCACGGTTGCGGGACACCCGCCCTTGAGGGGTGCTTCGATCTCCCACATAAAGTTGCCTGTGTAGAACTGTACGCAAGGTTGATTGGTGTAAACCTGCATCAGGCGTCCGCTGTTCGGCTCGTATGCTTCAATGCGCAAAACCGGCGTTTTTGTTTCGCCGCCCTTAAAGCAAAGGCAATGGTCAAAGCCGCCTGCAAGCTTGAGGTCGGGGTGCTCGAGGTCAAAGTCTTCGCCAATGGTCTTAGGCTCGCGGAAATCAAACGGCGTTCTGATGACCGATCGGATCTCACCCGTGGGAATGAGCTTTTCGTCGGTGGGAATGTATTTGTCGGCGTCCATTTGCAAAACGTGATCAAAGATCTTGCCTGAGGAAAAACCGCCGAGATTGAAGTATGCGTGGTTGGTGAGGTTGACGACCGTTTTTTTATCGGTTGTAGCCTCGTAATGAATGGAAAGCGCGTTGGAGCGCAGCAAGGTGTAGGTAACGGTGACCTCCAGCGTACCGGGATAGTTTTCGTCGCCGTCGGGCGAGGTCAATGTCAAAATGAGGCGCGGTTCTTCCCCATCCTCGGCTTTGACGTCCCAGATCTTGTGCGAAAAGCCGACCTTGCCGCCGTGCAAGGAGTTGCCGTTGTTGTTTTTAAAGATTTGATAGTCCTTGCCGCCAAGGGTGAATTTTCCTCTTGCAATGCGGTTGCAAACGCGACCGACAAGTGCACCGAGGTATCCTGGTGCCAAAACGTAATCGCGCAAGGAATCGTAGCCTGCAACCACGTCGGTCAAGCGGCCGAGTCTGTCGGGAACAGAGATCTCCATAATTGCACCGCCAAACTCGCAAATACGCGCACTCATGCCGTTATCGTTTTTGAGCAGATAGCTGTAAACGTCACGGCCATCGTCCATTGTTCCAAAATAATGCTTTGTAATCATCTTTTATTCTCCGTCGTAGCCGTTGGGATTTTTTTGCATCCAGTTGGCAAGGTCGCGGCACATATCCTCAAGATTGTTCTCTGCCTTCCATCCAAGAACCTCATAAGCCTTGGTGGGATCTGCGTAGCAGGCGTCAATGTCACCGGGGCGACGGTCTACGATCTTATATGCTACCTTCAGTCCTGTCGCTTTTTCATAAGCTGCGACAATATCAAGCACCGAGTAGCCCGTTCCCGTGCCGACGTTGAAGTATTCGACCTCTTGGATCTTCTCTGCTCGCTCAAGCGCCTTCAGGTGTGCCTTTGCAAGATCCACTACGTGGATATAATCGCGCACGCCGGTGCCATCGTGTGTGGAATAGTCGTTGCCGAAGACAGAAAGACAAGGCAGCTGTCCTGCAGCAACCTTTGCCACGTAAGGAAGCAGGTTGTTCGGAATTCCCTTGGGGTTCTCGCCGATCAGACCGCTCTTGTGGGCACCAATGGGATTGAAATAACGCAAAATGGAAATGCTCCAAGTATGATCGGAGATCCAGAAGTCCTTAAGGATCTTTTCAATCATCAATTTGGTCTGACCGTAAGGATTGGTTGCGGAGAGGTCAAAGTCCTCGCGGATCGGTACGCTTTTGGGAGCGCCGTAAACCGTTGCAGACGAGGAGAATACGATTCTCTTGGCATCGTACTTTGCCATCAATTCCAAAAGGTTGAGAGTGCTGGTCAGGTTGTTATAGTAGTAAAGCCCGGGCTTTTGCACGGATTCACCAACGGCCTTAAGGCCTGCAAAGTGGATAGCGGAATCGATATTGGGATTTTCAATAAATACCTTCTCAAGGGCATCCTTATCGCACATATCGACCTCGTAAACCTTGAAATCCTTGCCTGTGATCTCTTTTACGCGATCAATTGCCTTGGGCGAGCTGTTGCAGTAGTTGTCAACGATAACGATCTCGTATCCTGCATTCAAAAATTCAACTGCGGTGTGAGAGCCGATAAAGCCGGCACCGCCTGTAATCAAAATAGACATCTGTATTTATTCCTTTCACTAATGTATCAGTCCCAAAGGCGCTCGGGATATTCGCCCGCATCGATCATAGCGCGCAAGGCATCCTTTACGCGTGCTTTATCCTCGGGATAGGTCACGCCCTGCCAAACAGAGGTTGTGGGATAAACTTTGACGTCGCAAACACCGCTCTTTTGCTGCTGGTCAACGGCAGTGGGCAGATAAAACTCTGCCTTGAGGGGATTGCTATCGATATTTTCAAGGAAGCGGACAAGTCCCGCCTCGAGATTATCAAAGAAATCGGGAGTAAAGCCCCAGCAGTTCATGGAGACGATGCTATCAAACGGCATATCCACCCAGGTCTCTCCGTCATCGTCGAGATATGCGGCGCAGGTTTCCTTTTTCATGATCTTGGTGCGTTCGGTAACGCTTTTGAGGATGCCATTCTCGCCAACCTCACACTGACCGCGCGAAACGGTGCCGTTCTCGGTCAAGGTATTGCCAACGGCAAAGCCGACCATGCAGTGGTGTGCAACACCATCCTCACACGTTGCACTCTTTAAGTGCTTGCCAAGCTGCATAAAGGTATCTCTGCCATAAAAGTCATCGGCGTTGATAACACCGAAATTCTCTTTTACAAGGTCTTTTACGCAATAGATGGCGTGTGCTGTGCCGAGCGGTTTTGTGCGCCCCTCGGGAGCGGTATAACCCGCAGGAAGCATCTCCATCTTTTGGAAGGCATAAGCGACCTCGATCTTTTCGGCAATGCGGTTGCCGATGGTCTCACGGAAGAGCTCGAGATTTTCCTCTTTGATGATGAAAACAACCTTATCAAAGCCTGCCTTGATGGCATCGTAAATGGAAAAATCAATGATGAAATTGCCTGCATCGTTCATTGGGTCAAGTTGCTTGAGTCCGCCGTAGCGAGAACCCATTCCGGCCGCAAGAATAACAAGAGTCATGGCAGTAATTCCCCCTTTATGATAACTTTATATTTATTATACACCAATCCGCGCACGCGGTCAAGGGGATTTAAAAAAATTGAATAGAATTTCCCCAAAATCAAATGCAAAATCTTTGCAAACTGTATTGACAACCTACCAAATATATGCTATAATTGTCTCATACGATACAAAAGGCGGTATTTTATGACTTTAACGAAGAAAGAAACCGAAAGAATTTTCCACTCCGCCATCTTCTTGGGTGTGGACGCGGCGCTTGCCCTGAAGCTTTTTGAAGAGCACGACTGTCGGGCGGTGGATTTTGAGGATGGAGATATTATTCTTTCTCAAAGTGAAACCACTCACAAAGCGGGGCTTTTCCTCTCGGGCGAAGCGGCAGCCACCACGGCGGATGACTCCAAAAACGCGCTTTTGCGCTTTTTTAAAGCAGGTGACTTTTTCGGCATTGCGAATCTGTTTACCAATCAGGATTACGTCAGCACGATCCGCGCAAAAAAGAAGTGCCGTGTGTTCTTTTTTACGGAGGAAGCCATACGCGCTTTGCTGGAAGCCGACAAGACCTTCCTTTATCATTATCTCGGCTTTTTGTCGGGCAGAATTTGCTATCTCAACCAAAAGATCCGCTACCTGACGGCAGGCTCTGCCGAGCGGAGATTGGCACTTTATCTCTCCTCCTTTGGAGAAGAGACCATTGAATTGGACGCGTCGATTTCTTCCCTTTCCGATCTTCTCGACATCGGTCGCGCATCTCTTTACCGCGCTTTTGATACGTTGATCGCCGACGGGTACATTGAAAAGGACGGACGTAGCATCCGTTTGATCGCGCCCGACGCCATGAACAAGGATTATCAATAATCAAATAAACACAACAGAAAGGATTTATCACCATGAAAACACGTTTTCTCTCCCTCTGCCTTGTTGCACTACTGCTTTTCACAATGACCTCTTGCAATCTGTTTGCAAAAAAGGATAATAACGAAGAACCCAAGACAGAAACGCCCACCATCAACGTTTACACCCTCAACGGCACCACAGGCTTTGGTATGGCAAAGCTGATGAACGATGCAAAAGC
>JAZNYU010000076.1:0-6862 GCA_045594605.1 Eubacteriales bacterium | reverse complement strand
CGGAAGTGTGAACCCCGCCGCTCGCGCAGGGTTGCACCAAAAGGACGTTATCCTAAAGATCAACGGTGAAGAGATCAAGGGTGCGGCAGATATGACCGCACGCATTGAAGCCAGCGAGGGCAAGCCCCTGCAGCTGACCTGCCGTCGTGGCGGCAAAGAGTTTGAAGCCTCGCTCACACCCGTCCTCTCGGCTGCCGAGGGGCAATATAAGACCGGCATTTGGGTGCGCGACAGTGGCGCGGGAATTGGAACCGTGACCTTCCTATTTCCCGATAGCGGTGCCTTTGCAGGTCTTGGACACGGCATTTGCGATGCCGACACGGGCGCGCTCGTTGGGATGCGCAAGGGTGCGGTTTCCGACGTGACGATCTCCTCGGTGGTCAAGGGCGCGGCAGGCGCACCCGGAGAGCTCAAGGGGCACTTTAACCCCGGCCGCTCGGGGGCACTGCTTGGCAACTCGGCGTGTGGCGTGTGGGGCGTATTCTCCGAGCTCCCCGAAACGCCCTACGAGCCAATGCCCATCGGTCTGCGTGATGACTTACAGGAGGGCGACGCCTATATCCTTTGCACTGCCTCGGGCGAACAGATCCAAAAATATAACATCCGCATCTCAAATATCAAGCGCGACGCCCAGGGCTCCAAGTGCTTCACCGTCACCGTGACCGACCCCGACCTGCTCGCTCTCACCGGCGGCATCGTGCAGGGAATGTCCGGCTCTCCCATCATTCAGGACGGCAAGCTCGTCGGTGCCGTCACCCACGTCCTCATCAACGACCCGACAACGGGATACGGAATCTTTTTGGAGAATATGTTAGCAAACATGCCTGTTTTGGCGAGATAGAGAGAAGGAATAGATGCGAGGGGAACTTCTTGCAAGAAGTTCCCCTCGCGCTCCCCTCAAGAACTCTCGCACAAAAAGAAATTCTCAACAAACGGACAGACAGTCGACGCGCGCCATGCGGCGCGCTTTTGCTATCGCGAGCGCGTGGGCACCACCAAGACCCCGCACGCTAAGAGAGTTGTTTACCATCAAGCGGGATGTCGAGGCGCCATCCCCTACAAAAAAACTTTAACTCTGCACTCTGCATTCTGCACTCTCTTCGCTCTGCACTTTCTTCCTCTCCCCTATTGACAACCGACAAAAAATGTGATACAATTTATAGAATGAAGGAAGAATTTTTCTCCAATCCTCTTTGTGAAAGGAATTTTAGAATGAAACACGTTGACATTAAGAAAATATTTGCAAACGTGGATGAATACGTTGGAAAAACCATTGACGTGTGCGGTTGGGTTAGAACCACGCGCGACTCGAAGAACGTTTCGTTTGTTGAAATCAACGACGGCTCCTGCACCAACAACCTGCAAATCGTTGTTGACAAGGAGACCATGGATATAAAGGTAAATACCGCTTTTGTAATCGGTTGCGGCGTTAAGGTGACCGGTGTTATTGTTGCGTCAGAAATGAACAAGTGCGAGATGCAAATGGCAAGCTATCAAATTCTTGGTGAGTGCCCTGCAGACTATCCCCTGCAAAAGAAGCGTCACTCCCTCGAATTTTTGCGCACCATGCCTCACCTGAGAGTCAGAACCAACACCATTATGAACGTGCAACGCGTTCGTTCTGCTCTGGCTGCTGCATCCCATCTCTACTTCCAAAGTAACGGCTACACCTACGTTCACACGCCTCTGATCACGGGCAATGACTGTGAGGGCGGCGGCGAGGTATTCCGTGTTACCACTCAACCTTGGAACGCTGTTGCCAAGACCGAGGAAGATTACTTTGCAGAGGATTTCTTTGGCAAAAAGGCATTTCTCACTGTTTCCGGTCAGCTTGAGGGCGAGGTTGCCGCTATGGCTCTTGGCAAGATCTACACCTTTGGTCCCGTTTTCCGCGCCGAGAACTCCAACACCTCCCGTCACGTATCCGAGTTCTGGCAGGTTGAGCCTGAGGTCGCTTTTGCAGAGCTCCCCGACATCATTGAAATCATCGAAGAATATATCAAGTTCATCGTTGGCTACGTTCTTGAGAACTGCTCCACCGAAATCGACTTTTTTGAGAGATTCTTTGAAAAGGGACTGCGCCAAAAGCTCGAGCTTTTGACCAATTCCGATTTCCAAGTTCTCGAATACACCGATGCGATCGAGCTGCTGAAGAAAGCAGAGGGCGCAAACTTTGCATTCGCTCCCGAGTGGGGTGCAGAGCTGCAGAGTGAGCACGAGCGTTGGCTGACCGAGCAGATCTTCAAAAAGCCCGTATTCGTTATCAACTACCCCAAGGATATCAAGTCCTTCTACATGAAGCAGAACGACGACGGCAAGACCGTTGCGGCTACCGACCTTCTCGTTCCCGGCATTGGTGAGCTGGTTGGCTGCAGCGAAAGAGAAGCAAACTACGACAAGCTCGTAGCTGCCATGGAAGCGCGCGGCATGGATATTTCCGCTTACTCTCAATACCTCGACCTCAGAAAGTACGGTTCTGTTCCCCACAGCGGATTTGGCATCGGCTTTGACCGTTTGGTTATGTACGTCACCGGTGTTTCCAACATCAGAGACGTTCTCCTCTACCCCAGAACGCCTAAGGAATTAAAGTAAAATGATAAAGCCACCTGCATCAGCGGGTGGCTTTTGTTTGTTATATCTATGCGTTACAAGCGGGACGTCGAGGCGACGTCCTCGACGCCCCGCAACAAACAGGCTTTATTAAGGTAACCGATAGTGATAGTTCTTGAAAATAAAGAAGAAAGCCAAAAGGCAACACCGTCAAAAACGATGTTGCCTTTTCTGTTTTAGAATATGACTTTCAGCCAACGGAATAAATAAATCAGCAGTGCGATAACCACCCAAACGAGCGAGAAGGCGATGGTAATGCAGAAGATGGAAAGGATGGGCAGATTGATGCGCATCAGTCCGTCAACAATGCCGCCTTGCAAACCGAGGAGCATGGTAACGGCGGCAAAGATGGCGACGATGCCTGCATACATCAGGAGCGCCTTGAAGCAGCCCCTCAGGTCGGCAAAGCTCAAGGTGATGTGCTGCGAGACCGAGAGGATGATCAGCATGCCGACAACGGAACGCAGGGCGTCCTCCTCAAATCGCTCAAACAGAGAAAACAGGAGCGCAAATCCGCCCGAGAGCATCTCGCGCACACCGGCACCCGAGGCAACCGTCTCGCGCGAGGTGTCCAGATACGCCTGCCACTGATTGGGGAAGCAAAACGTGAGCACCAGAACCATAACGCCAAGACCACTGAAGATAGGTCCAAAGCTGATGAACAGATCTCCAAATACCGCCCAAAGATTTTTGCGGTTGTGGGTGTGTTCAACGTAGCCGAGCGTGCGGGAGCGTCCCTTTGGGAACTGCAACAGCTTCATATCGGTGATGCGGTGCGCAAAGGGGATGCACATCAGGGCGTGCCCCAGCTCGTGCACGGGCGTACCAACCACCGAGGATGCGTAAAACACAAGCTTTGCTGAGTCGCCCACCAAAAACATAAACGCCTGGCGCGAAAACCACGCAACAAGACCGCAAACTGCCATTACGCCAAGCGTAAGACCGAGCAGCTGTCCTATATAAATCAAATATTGGTCCATAGAAGGTTCCTTTCCTACAATTTTTAAAACTGACTGCCGAACGCATCGTTCAGCTTTTGGGCGAGGGCTTGCATACGCTCGGGGGTAACCTTGCAAACGCGGCGGTCGTAGGTCACAAGTCCGTTGGTCTCGTCCTCAACGTCGCTGACCTGTGTGAGAACCGTAGCGCAAAGTCCGCCGTTTTTGATGCAGGGAACGATCTCTTCAAAGTAGAGTCTTTCCAAGGCATCCGAGAATGCCTCTGGGCTCTCAAGCGTGCTATACCCGTAGTTTTGGTCGAGGTTGAAGGAGTGTTCCCCAATTTTACAGGAGTAGCCGCCAAACTCGGAGAGCACCAAGGGGAGCTTGCGGCTCTTGAGCTTGACTTTACGGAAGTAGATGTGCTCGCTTTGCACGTCGCTGCGCGGCGTTTTGAACCAGCCCGATGCCGTATCAAAGATGCGGGTGGGATCGTATGCCTTGAATTGATCGTACACGCGCGAAGCACCAAAGTACTG
This sequence comes from Eubacteriales bacterium, assembly GCA_045594605.1. Lineage (GTDB taxonomy): Bacteria > Bacillota > Clostridia > Oscillospirales > CAG-272 > UMGS1865. The sequence goes on along the minus strand of JAZNYU010000076.1, from coordinate 2,775 downwards.
TCCCCATCCCTCGTTGAAAATGGTATAATAACAAACAGACGGGTGATTGTAAAGCAGATCCATCAGGGCGCGTGAGCCGTCCTCAAAATCGGCGCGGCGGCGACGGCTCACCGTATGGAAAAATCCCCATCTCCATCCCGCGGTGGGCAGTGCGGTATCAAAAATGAAGCTGTAATGACCGCTGTTCATCATATCTTGAAAAACGATCATGCCCTGCTTGTCACACTCGTAATAAAAGACGTCGGGCTCGATTTTGATGTGCTTACGCAGCATATTAAAGCCCAGCTCCTTCATTTTGGAAATATCATAGCGATATCCCTCGGGTGTGGCGGGGGTGTAGATGCCGTCACTAAAGTATCCTTGGTCAAGAAGCCCATGGAAGAAATAGGGCTTGCCGTTCAGACACAGGCGCGGCTTGCCCGCAACCATCTTGGATTCGATGGTACGCAGAGCAAAGTAGGAGTCGATACGATCCTTGCCGTCGGTGAGGGTAAAGGTGTAGAGGTGAGGATTTTCGGGAGACCAAAGAATGGGTTCTTCCACCTCGATCTCAATACGGTTGCCCTCGTATGTATAAACCTTATCGCCCTCGGGCAGATGGAGCGTGAGCGTTTTTTGCGCGTTGCCGCCCAAGGTTTCAACCGTTACAGAGGACAGCGTGGGCGTAACGTAGAGCGAGGAGATATACTGCTCGGGAACACCCTCGAGCCACACAGGCTGCCAAATGCCGCTGATGGGCGTGTACCACATTCCGCCGCGCTTTTTGCGCTGCTTGCCGTATGCCAATTGAATGTCCAATTTGTCGGTTACGCGCACGCGTAAGCGGTTTTCCCCTGCTCTTGCGGCGGTTGTGACGTCAAAGGTAAAGGGCAAATATCCGCCAACATGCTTGCCAAGATAGGTGTCATTGAGCCACACCTCGGCAAGCTGGTCGACTGCGCCAAAGTGCAACAAAATTCTTTCTTTGGCAAGATCCTCGGTCAAGGAAAAGGTTTTTTCATAAACGTATTGCTCGCCTGCTTCCAGCGTGCGGCAAACGCCCGAAAGTCTTGTTTCGGGAGAGAACGGAACAACGACCTCGGAGATTGGTGTTACGACTCCTTTTTTCTCAACACTCAAATTCCATACGCCGCAAAGAGAAAGGTAGGAGTCGCGCTTCATTTGCGGGCGAGGATATTCCTTCGCCCACTCGTCTCCCTTTGCGGCATCCTCAAAAGGGGTTGTCAGGTCTTGGGTGCGAGGCGTTTTTTTAGGACGCAGAAGGAGCAAAAGGACCGTCAACACCGCCGCCACAACGAGCGCGGCGAGGAAGATGTTCTCATTGGGCAAGAAGGAGAAGGTTCCGTCGTTGTTGGGAACGAGCTCGGCATTTTTGAGAACCCAGCTGCCGATCTTCGGTCCAATCACGCCGGGGATGAGCACCTGCGCGCAGATGCGCACGCCCTGCAGCATGCCTGCTTTGCCGCCCGGGGTGAGGTCACGGATCTTTGCGCCGAACACTGCCATGCCGCAAAGGTAGCCGCACATCATAAAGAGCGAGCCTACAAACACAAGGGCTGTCCCTTTGAAGAAATACAACAGAATATATCCCGTCATCAGGGATGCCAGCGCGATAAAGCCGGAAAAATCAAAGCCCTTTTTGTCATATACCTTGCCCCAAAGCGCAGTTGCGACCGATGCCAGAATGATGGCGGGTGCCATAATAAAGACGTAGTTTGTCATCTGCAGCGACTTCTCATAATAAATGATGAGGTAAGGCATGAAGATTTGAATAGAAATGTTAAAGAGGATAAATGCGGCAAGATAGAAATACAAGGCTCCGTTGCCCTTCATTGTCGAGGGGCGGAAGCCGTAGATGATGTTTTGAAAGTATCCCGTTTCGGATTTGACACACTTGACGGGATCTTTGATGAGGAAAATGCCAAGAACACCGATGGCAATAACGACCACACCGATGATGGCAAAGATCCAAACCCAGCTCTCGGCTTTGGTCAGATCAAAGAACATAAAGCCGCCAAACACAACAAGGATAGCGACCAGCGGCATCATGGAGTTGATGCCCTCGGCGGCGCCGCGGTTGGTGTTGTCGGTGCTATCGGTCAACCACGCGTTGAATGCCGCATCGTTGGCAGAAGAACCGAAAAAGGTCATGACGCAGTCAAGAATGATAACCAAAGAGACCGCAACGGCGGATGCGTTGGTTGCCATCCACACGGTGGGATCTTGGTCAACGCGAATAAAGCAGAAACCGAGAATGGAAATGCCCCACAGGATGTAGCCCGCGCACATAAAGAGCTTGCGTTTGCCTACGCGGTCGGAAAGCGCACCGATGAGGATGGTGGTCAGCGCGGCAGAGATGGCACTCGCCGCAACCATGGTGGAAATATCGTCAGCCGTCGCGCGGAACATATTGTAGATGAACACGTTGAGGTACATATTCTCCACGACCCACGCCACCTGACCGATGAGGCTGAACAAGGTCAGCGCACACCAAAAACGAGGGGAAAGCTTGGTTTTCATAAGAGCCTCCTGTTTGTAATAAATTGTCTTCCCTTTTATTATAGCATATTTGGGGATGGTTTGCAAGAGGGGGAAGAAAAGTGCAGAGCGAAGAGAGTGCAGAGTGCACTCTTCTTTGTGTTTCTTTTTCCTTGACAACCCCTCTCGTTTGTGGTACAATAAACACAGAACTTTGGGTGCTGTGCGCCCACAAGGAGGAACTTTTATGAAACGTTTGACAAAGGGCGTTCACCACATTGCCATCAAGTGTGCGGG
>JAZNYU010000075.1:0-6869 GCA_045594605.1 Eubacteriales bacterium | reverse complement strand
TCAACCTAAAAAGCCCGCCGTTATCAGCGAAATCCGCGGTACGGCACACATCGGCATGGCAGAAAACTCCAACATTCACACCGTTACCGTTCGTCCCGATGCAGAGCAACCCGAGGGCGTTGTTGCCGAGGTTAAGGAATACCAGATTCCTTACGGCACCAAGCTGTCCATCATCGAGGGTCAGCATCTCGAGGTCGGTGAGGCTATGACCGAAGGTAACAAGGCTCCCGCCGATATTATGAGAGTTCTTGGTTTGGATGCCGTTTACGAGTATCTGATCAAGGAAATTCAAAAGGTTTACCGTTCGCAGGCTTGTAACGTAAACGATAAGCACGTTGAGATCATCGCACGCCAGATGACCAGAAAGATGAAGGTTGAGGATAGCGGCAGCACCGATCTGCTCGTTGGCTCCAACATCGACGTTCTGGATCTTGAAAAAGCAAACGAAGAGATCGACGCCCGTATTGCTGCAGGCGAAGAGGGTCTCACCCATGCAACGGGTAGCACCATTCTCTTGGGTATTACCAAGGCATCTCTGCAAACCGAATCCTTTATGTCCGCAGCATCCTTCCAGGAGACCACCAAGGTTCTTACCGAGGCGGCTATCCACGGTAAGGTTGACTACCTGCGCGGCCTGAAGGAAAACGTCATTATTGGTAAGCTGATCCCTGCCGGCACCGGTATGGATTGCTACAAGGGCGTTGGCGTTCGCAAGGTACAGTAACCCCAAACAAACGTTCATAAAAAACTGTAATATACGGAGGAAGCTCAAACGGGCTTCCTCCGTAGGGTTATCACCATCAAGAAAGGGAATTGATTATGAAAAAGATCGGCTTTATTGATTGTTATCTGAGTAACTGGCACGCAAATAACTATCCCGCATGGATCCGTGAATCCTGCCAGGAGCGCGGACTTGAATACGAGCTTGCATACGCTTGGGCAGAGGTTGAGGTCTCTCCCCGCGACGGCAAGACCACCGATGAGTGGTGCGCAGAGAACAACGCCATTCGTTGTAACTCCATTGAGGAGATCTGCGAAAAGAGTGACGTGCTCTTTATTCTCGCTCCCACCAATCCCGAAAAGCACCTTGAGTACGCAAAGACCGCGCTCAAGTATGGCAAACGCACCTACATTGACAAGACCTTTACGCCCAACTATGCAGAGGCAGCAGAGATCTTTGCCATTGCCGACCAGTATGGCACCGCGTGCTTCAGCACCTCGGCTCTCCGTTACGGCACCGAGCTCGATACCTTTGAGAACCCCCAAAAGGTCATCACCACAGGCGCAGGACGTACCCCCGACGAGTACATCGTTCACCAGGTAGAAATGATCGTTAAGCTCCTTGGCTGCAACACCAAGGCAGTAAAGGCAACCAAAGAGAGCGACACCAGAGTGGTTTATGACATCGCTTTTGCCGACGGCAAGAGCGCAACCGCTATTTGGGATCAAAGCCTTGGCTTTACCGCAACCGCCATCAACGAAAAGGGCGAAGAGGATAAGAAGAACATTAGCTCTCCTTTCTTCAAGATCCTGTTGGACAAGATCATCGTCTTCTTTGAGACCGGTGAGGTTGATTTCGACCGCGCGGAGACTCTGACGTGCATGAATCTTCGTGAGCGCATGCTTGTCAACGAGGGCGAGTGGGAAGAGGTCGCACCCGTAGTATAAGCATCTAAAAGCTCCGGGGTACAAGACCTACGACAAAATGTCGTTGGTAATCCCCAAAACCGCAAAAATATAAACAAACGATTGTTTTATACTTGCACTAAATTTGTGCAAAAGGTAGAAAAATTCACACAAAACACATAATTCTTGACAAAATCGCCCGTAAGTGGTATAATAGATTGTAATTGTGAGAGTATGCCCAAACTATGCCCGTTTGTAAATACCTTGCAATCCAAAAACGGCAGAATCACACGACTGCGGTCGGGTGTCTGTATATAAACATTAAATTTCGGAAGAAGGAGGAAACTTGAAGAATGCCAACCTTTAACCAGCTTGTCAGACAGGGACGCGGCGAGAAGATTTACAAATCTAAGTCTCCTGTTCTTCAAAAGGGTTTTAACTCTCTGAAGAACGCAGCAGTAGATCAATCTGCACCGCAAAAAAGAGGCGTTTGCACAAAGGTATCTACCACCAGCCCTAAGAAGCCTAACTCTGCAATGAGAAAGATCGCAAGAGTTCGTCTTACCAACGGCATGGAAGCAACCGTATACATTCCCGGTATCGGACACAACCTGCAAGAGCACTCGGTCGTTCTGATCAGAGGAGGTCGTGTAAGAGACCTTCCCGGTGTGCGTTATCACATCATTCGCGGAACGCTGGATGCACAGGGCGTTGCAAACCGCAACCAGAGCCGTTCTAAGTACGGCGCAAAGAGAGCAAAGAAGAAATAATTTTGCACTCTTGGGGTAACAAATCCCCAACACAACTAAAAAGCACCACTTGTCCCGTCCGACGTGTTTTTTCGTAAATTTAATGTTTATGTTCAAACCCGACGGCGCTAACAGAAGCTGCTTTTGAGTACCAATGATCTCATAATTATTAATGAAGGAGGGAAGTACAGTGCCGAGAAGAGGTCGTATTACCAAAAGAGATGTATTGCCGGATCCGTTGTATGGCTCTAAGCTTGTAACCAAGCTGGTTAACAACGTAATGTACGACGGCAAGAAGGGCGTTGCTCAAACCATCGTTTACGATGCATTCAAGATCATCGAAGAAAAGCTGGGCCAAAACGCTCTTGAAGTGTTCCAAGAAGCACTTGAAAACATTATGCCTGTTCTGGAAGTTAAGGCTCGCCGTGTAGGTGGTTCCACCTACCAGGTACCTATGGAGGTCAGAGCAGAGCGTCGCCAAACCCTTGGTTTGCGTTGGCTCATTCTCTTTGCAAGAAAACGCGGAGAGAGAACCATGGCAGAGAGACTCGCTGGCGAGATTATCGATGCTAAGAACAGTGCCGGTGGCGCCTTCAAAAAGAAGGAAGAAACTCACCGTATGGCAGAAGCAAACAAGGCGTATGCACACTACCGTTATTAATTTGTTTGCGTGGTTTAACTTAAGGAGACAAATTAATGGCAAGAGAATATTCGCTTGAAAATACCAGAAATATAGGTATCATGGCTCACATCGACGCCGGAAAGACCACCACAACCGAGCGTATCCTGTTCTACACAGGTAAAACACACAAGCTGGGTGAAACTCACGAAGGCGCAGCTACCATGGACTGGATGGCACAAGAGCAGGAAAGAGGCATTACCATTACCTCCGCTGCTACCACGTGCTTCTGGAAGGGTAACAGAGTCAATATTATCGATACCCCCGGCCACGTTGACTTTACCGTAGAGGTAGAGCGGTCCCTGCGTGTTCTCGACGGTTCCGTAACCGTTATGTGCGCAAAGGGCGGCGTTGAGCCCCAGTCTGAGACCGTTTGGCGTCAGGCTGACAAATACAGAGTACCGCGTATGATCTATGTTAATAAGATGGACATCACCGGTGCCGATTTCTATCACGTAATTGACATGATTCATCAGAGACTGCGCGCAAATGCAGTTCCGATCCAACTCCCCGTAGGTAAGGATATGACCTTCCGCGGTATCGTGGACCTGATGAACATGGAAGCAGACATCTATTATGATGATCTGGGTAAGGACGTTCGCGTGGAGCCTATCCCCGAGGATATGGTTGACCTTGCAAACGAATGGCGTGAAAAGATGGTTGAAGCTATCGCATCTACCGACGACGAGTTGATGATGAAATACCTCGAGGGTGAGGAAATTTCCATTGACGAGCTCAAGGCTGCCCTGCGTAAGGCTACCATCGATAACGCAATCGTTCCTGTTGTTTGCGGTACCTCTTACCGTAACAAGGGTGTTCAGAAGCTTCTGGACGCAATCATCGACTATATGCCTGCTCCTACCGACATCGCTGCTATTCGCGGTATCAACCCGAAGACAGAAGCTGAGGAGGAGAGACGTTCTTCCGATACCGAGCCTTTTTCTGCTCTGGCATTCAAGATCATGACCGACCCGTTTGTTGGAAAGCTTTGCTACTTCCGCGTTTACTCCGGTTCCGTTAAAGCGGGTGAAACCGTTTATAACTCCACCAAGGGTAAAACTGAGCGTCTGGGCAGAATCTTGCAAATGCACGCAAATGAAAGAAAAGATATCGACTGCTGCTACGCAGGTGATATCGCTGCTGCGATCGGTATTAAAAACACCACAACGGGTGATACCTTCTGTGATGAGAAGCATCCCGTTATCCTGGAATCTATGGAATTCCCGGAACCCGTTATCAGCGTTGCAATCGAGCCCAAGACCCGCGCAGGTCAGGAAAAAATGGGTATCGCCCTCTCCAAGCTGGCAGAGGAAGACCCCACCTTCCGCACCTACACGGTTGAAGAGACTGGACAAACCATTATTGCCGGCATGGGTGAATTGCACCTGGATATTATCGTAGATAGACTCCTTCGTGAGTTTAAGGTAGAAGCAAACATCGGTAAGCCTCAGGTTGCATACAAGGAGACCGTGCGCAAGCAGATCAACCATGAATGCAAGTACAAGAAGCAGTCCGGTGGTTCCGGTCAGTACGGCCACGTTAAGATCATCCTCGAGCCCAACGAACCCGGCAAGGGTTATGAGTTTGTTAACTCCGTTACGGGCGGCGCGATCCCGAAGGAATTCATTCCCGCGGTCGATCACGGTATCCAGGGTGCTATGCAGTGCGGCGTTCTGGCAGGCTACAATGTAGTAGACGTTAAGGTAACGCTCTACGACGGTTCCTACCACGAGGTCGACTCCTCTGAAATGGCATTCAAGATCGCCGGTTCTATGGCGTTCAAGGAGGCTATGAGAAAGGCAGATCCCGTTCTCACCGAGCCTATCACCAAGGTTGTTACCATCGTTCCCGAGGACTATATGGGTGACGTTATCGGCGACTTCAACAGCCGTCGCGGACAGATCCTCTCTATGGAGTCCACCATCCCCGGTGTTCAAGAGATCACCGCATACGTTCCGCTTTCCAACATGTTCGGTTATGCAACCGATCTGCGTTCCAAGACGCAAGGTCGCGGACAGTATTCTATGGAGCCCAGCCACTTTGCTGAAGTTCCGAAGTCCATTCAGGAAACGATTATCAAGGAGCGCGGCAAGAACGCGTAATTGATATCGTAGCATAAAAACCAATTAAAAATTAAAATAAAAAATAATTTATTAATTTACTTTACGGAGGAATTTAAAAATGGGAAAAGCAACATTTGAACGTAGCAAGCCCCACGTTAACATTGGTACTATCGGTCACGTTGACCATGGTAAGACCACTCTGACCGCAGCTATCACCAAGACCCTCTCCCTCAGAAGCGGTAACGTTGAATTCTTGAGATATGACCAGATCGACAACGCTCCCGAAGAGAAGGCAAGTGGTATTACAATTAACACCCGTCACGTTGAGTACGAGACCGAAAACCGTCACTACGCACACGTTGACTGCCCCGGCCACGCCGACTACGTTAAGAACATGATCACCGGTGCCGCTCAGATGGACGGCGCAATCCTCGTAGTTGCAGGTACCGACGGCCCTCTGCAACAAACCCGTGAGCACGTTCTGCTTGCTCGTCAGGTAGGCGTTCCTGCAATCGTTGTATTCATGAACAAGACCGACCTCGTTGACGACGATGAGCTGCTCGATCTCGTTGAGATGGAAATCCGTGATCTCCTCTCCACCTACGAGTTCCCCGGCGACGATCTCCCGATCGTTCGTGGTTCCGCTCGTGACGCTCTCGAGTCCACCAGCACCGACCTCAGCGCTCCTGAGTACGCTTGCATCCTCGAGCTCATGAACGAAGTTGATAACTATATTCCTACTCCTGAGCGTCAGGCAGACCTCGCATTCCTGATGCCCGTTGAGGACGTATTCTCCATTTCCGGTCGTGGTACCGTTGCTACCGGTCGTGTAGAGCGTGGTACCGTTAAGGTTGGCGACGTTGTTGAAATCGTTGGTCTGAAGGACGAAGCTTCCTCCACCACCGTTACCGGCGTTGAGATGTTCCACAAGCTCCTGCCTCAAGCAGAAGCAGGCGACAACATCGGTGCTCTGCTCCGTGGCGTTGCTAAGGACGAGATCGAAAGAGGTCAAGTTCTTGCTAAGCCCGGCTCCATCAAGCCCCACACCAAGTTCGTAGGCCAAGTTTACGTTCTTACCGAAAAGGAAGGCGGCCGTAAGAAGCCCTTCTTCTCCGGCTACAGACCTCAGTTCTATTTCAGAACCACCGACGTTACCGGTAACATCGAGCTTCCTGATGGCGTTGAGATGTGCCGTCCTGGTGACAACGTTGATATGACCGTTGAGCTCATTAAGCCCGTAGCTTGCGAGCAAGGTCTCCGTTTCGCTATCCGTGAGGGTGGTAGAACCGTTGGTTCCGGCGTTGTTGGTGCCATCGTTGAGTAATTAAACACTCAATTACACTGTTACTAAAAACCAATATGGGTTGCTGTGCCAAGCACAGCAACCCTTTTGCAATCATATCATAAAATAAAAAACAACAAAAAAACACTTGGGAAATGGTGAAATTCCATACCGGCAGTGAGTTATTTTAGAAATAGAACAATTCTAATTCTAAAAACAAGTCTGCGAACCCTCAAAATGGGGGCCGAACGGGTGAAAATCCCGTACCGACGGTATAGTCCGGATGGGAAAGGGGAAAAATATGAGTCGTTTGACTTCTTCAAACAAATTGCGCCGCATTGCTTTGATTGCGGTTTTTGGCGCGCTTGCGTATGCTTTGATGCTGGTAATTCATTTCAAGGTATCCTTTTTGACGTTGGATCTGAAGGATGCTGTTATTACCTTGGCGGGGCTTTATTTCGGCCCCGGGG
>JAZNYU010000074.1:0-5208 GCA_045594605.1 Eubacteriales bacterium | reverse complement strand
GGAATTGGTCATCGCCTATGCAATTGCTTTGGGTAATCGCGACCACGGTGATCGTCTTCACCCCCATTTATTGCATTTTGGGCATCGTCCTCTCAGTAAAGCGATGGAGAAAAGAACGTTACCTCTCCGCCTTTCTCTGGCAATTTTTACCCTTCGGGACGATCAGCATCTCTGCGGTTTTGTTCCTTGTGCCCGTTTGGATCGAGGCGTTGAAATTTTAACGAAAAAAACAGCGAATGAGAAAATCTCATTCGCTGTTTTTATTACTTATAGCTTTTGTTCTGCGCGAATTACGAAGCCCGCATTATCTAAAGCCGACGTGTCCTGCTACCTTGTAGAGGTTTTCAATCTCCTCGCGGCGCTTGTCGCAAAGCTGCTTCATGCCCTCAAGCTGCTCGGGAGTAAAGCCGTCGAGGTCGCCTTCCTTGAGCTTGTTCTTGTACATGCGGTCTGCAATGAGTGCAAAATGGATGTCAACGGGACGGATAAGACCGTTGAGCTCGCACATAACAACGTTGCTCTTGCCCTCTGCCAAAAGCTCAACCGCTCTGACTGCCATATGCGCTGCGGTCTCGCGGTCGCGCATGGTGGGTCTGCCACCGCGAACAACGTGTGAAAAGCGTGCAAACTTGGTCTCAACACCGGTCTGTTCCTCAATTCTCTTTGCAAAGCCTTCGGCAAAGCGTGTGCCGTCGGGATTCATAACACCCTCGGAAACAACCACGATCATGCCTCTCTTGCCCCACTCGCGCAGAGCTGCGATCTTCTTGATAGCCGCTTCTTCATCGAAGGGGATCTCGGGAATGGCTACTGCAACCGCGCTGCTGGCAATTGCCGCATAGAGCGCGATCTGTCCGCAGTCGCGGCCCATAACCTCAACAACGTTCAGGCGTGCGTGAGATTCGCAGGTATCCTTGAGGTTGTCGATCATACGCAGGGTGGTGTTGGTGGATGTATCCAAACCAATGGTATAATCGGTTGCGGTGATATCGTTATCAATGGTGCCGGGAATGCCGATGGAAGGAATGCCGCGCTTGGTCATGTCGGTAGCACCGCGGAAGGTTCCGTCACCACCGATGCAGATGAGTGCCTCAATGCCTTCCCTCTTGCAGGTCGCGATTGCTGCCTGCATGCCCTCTTCGGTTTTGAACTCGGGGCAACGGCTGGAGTACAGACGTGTGCCACCAACGGTCATAGCGTTGTGCAGCATTTGACGGGTCATGGGAACGATGTCGCCGTTGATAAGACCTGCATAGCCGCCCATAATGCCAACGACCTCAATGCCCATTTCGGTTGCGCGGTTAAAAACCGCCTTTACACATGCGTTCATGCCGGGAGCATCGCCGCCCGAGGTCAGAACGCCAATCTTTTTATATGCCATAAGGTATCCTTTCTTCCCACTTATCGGGAAAACTGAAAAACAGTTTTTGCAAAAAACATAATTACCTATATTGTAATATATTATTCGCAAAAAATCAAGATGTTATGCAAAATTTTTGGCGGGATTTTGTCGTTTTTTGGAAACAAAAATGGACAGGACCGCCGTATGGCGGTCCTGCTGTCTTTTGGATCGGGCTTTCTTCTTTTGAAAGACTCGCCCACATCAATATGAGAATCCGGGATTTATGAATTGTTCGATGGTCCTCTCAAGCTCGGGTTGCGCATGGCTGGGGATCAAAGAAACAAGACTGCCGTAATTGTTTGTGTTGGTTCTATACCAGAGTCCGGAAAACTCGGCTTCAAAGCCGCTCCAGTCATAAAGCAGGCCGATATCGTAAACGGTAGAATTTTTGAGGATATCCATTACGCGACGTGCATCGGAATCGGGAGCTATCGTAAAGCACAGCGTTCTTGTGTAGTATGCATCCATAGTGGAGCCGGGCTTGTTGACATTGGAATAATCAGCCATAACGTCCATCATAATTTGTGCCTTTTCAAAATCCTGGCACAACGAGGGAATCGCCCAAAGATGAACGGTGTTGTAGAAATGTACGACCGCATTGTAATCATCGCCTTCTTCATAAACAGGAGTGGGCAAAATACCGTACTCAAAAGATGCTTCGTTGTAAAGAATTTTACGAACGTCCCACAGAGACATATCGGTAAAGAGGGTGTTAGCGTTGGTTATGAAGTTGGTCTTTCTGGGACCGGAGAAGCCGTTTGGATACGGAATGGCACGTTGAGTGGGATGGAGGTTATCAAAAAGATAATTAAACCGCTCCTGATTTTTGGAGGTTTGAATAACAAATTCAGGAACTCCCTCTTCGTTCATCTCTGTAATGCGCCCGCCCATGCCATAGAAGTAATAAATTGCGGACATATTGTATTGGAAATAACCAACCGTATCTGAATCGGATGCGCCGAGATTGCCATCGAATTTATCCGCATCAACAGAAACCAGGGCTGCGATCTCAAGCATATTTTCAATCGTCCACTTGCCCTCTGCAACAAGGTTATAGATGTTTTCATAACCCGCATTGCCTTCAAAATGATCAATAATGGCTTCTACGTAATCGTTATAAATCTCCATATTGACAACCGTAGGGACAATATTATCCATAGTAGAAATGTTCATGTCACCGCTAAGGAAGTAAAGCTTGTTTGCAATGGCAAGCTCCTTGATGGAGTTTTGGTCATACGCCTCGTGATCCAAATTCAGGTTGGAAAGACTGTTGAGGTCGGAGAGCAGATTCATGATTGCAACATTTGCTGCGGATTTTGCCAGCATAATGGTCAAATCGAAGCACTCCCCATTTTGATAAAACAACGTAAACTCTTCTGCCATGTTTCTGGTTTGGCTTACTTGACGAATTCTAACATTGTAGTCATTCTCAATTTTTGTGTTACGCATATAAACAGAGTAAGAAAGTGCATCCTCGGGTTCTCCCTTGTTCGCATAGTCATACCAAAAGTCCTCGCAATAGAAGTTCGGGTTGCCGTCCTCTACGGGATTGTCGGTAACCACATTGGAGTGAACGTATGCGCGGTAGGTGTAGCCTTCCATGTCGATCAGCGGCTCGTCGTCGGGGTCGGGATCTCCCTCGGGGGGCGTTGTAACCTCGGGAGGCGTTGTGACCTCAGGAGGGGTTGTTCCGCCAATATCGGGATCGGTATTGACGATAGGACCAAGATTTTGGGACGTACCGTCGGTATAATAAACGATCAGCTCACCTTTGACGATCTCCATTTTAAGAATACCGCGGCCGGGCTCGCCTTGCGGTCCCTGCACGCCTTGCGCGAAAACGCCAAGGTCGGTATCTCCTACCCACCAATTTCCGTTTGCACCGATGTGGGGAGTAACACCATCCTTGCCTGCAGGGCCGGGTTCCCCACGGAACATGGCAATCAGTTCTTCCAGCGTTCCTGTGTAGCCTGCGTTGCGTGCCATTTCAAACACGGTCTGCATCTCAAGGGTGTACAAGTCGTCGGGGGTGGTTTGGTCAGGTGTGGTTGTGCCTGTTATTTCCTCATTGGTTGTCGTTTCCATCGGGATAAACGGCAAATTACAGGAAACAACAGATAACAAAACACACACAAGCAAGCTCGTCAACACGACGATTTTGGTGATGTTTCTCATGCTTTTTCTCCTTTTCTTTTTTATCTGCGAAATAATACACTCCGCTTCACAGACAGTATATCATACTTGGAAGGAATTGTCAACAATGCGCGTGCTGTTTTCCAAAAAAACGGAACGCGGGATGAAAAAAGTTGAAGGAGAGATAAATTTGGGGCGCTCTTTTATCTTTCCCTCAAAATTGGTCGAAACGCCTTGACAGAAAAAGCAAAGTGGGGTATAATGAAAATAGAAAATTATGCGCCTGTGCGCGGAAAGGAGTGCCCATCGGTGAACTGGAATAAGATCAAAGCCGTACTGAAAGAAGCCGTTTTGAACATTGACCCCATTTTGTTTACTTGTGCCACACTTCTTTCCATTATCAGCATTGTCACCGTTTGGGGTGCTGTGGACAACTTTGGTATGTCGAAGCTGCGCATGCAGGTGTTCATTTTTGTACTCGGCATTTTTGTAACCGTTGCCGTGGCGTTCTTTGATTTTCGCGTGATCGTGGACAAGCTTTGGCTCTATATGCTCATCGGCTCGGTGGCTCTGCTCGTGCTGACGTTGGTGCTGGGCAGCTCGGGTGAAAACATGGAGACCTCGAACAAAAGCTGGCTCAAAATTCCCGGAACAGGACTGATGATCCAGCCCTCGGAGTTTGTAAAGTTCACCTTTATTTGCACCTTTTCGCGGCACCTGTTTGCCGTTCGCAAGGAGATCAACAAGCCGCTCAACGTCATCCTGCTGGCGGCGCACGCCCTTCTGGTCGTAGTCCCCATCCTGCTTTCAGGGGACCTTGGTGTCGCTCTCGTTTACCTTGCCATGATCGCCCTGATGCTCTTTTGCGCAGGTCTCCACCCCCTCTATTTTGCGGGCGTGGCGGTGGTCGTGGTTCTGCTCTCCCCTTTTCTTTGGGAGATGCTTGCCGACTATCAACAGCAACGCATTATTGTGGGCTTTAACCCCGAGGCTTACCCCGACTCCAAATACAGCTGGCAGCCGCTACTCAGCAAGCAAGCCATTGCCGCCGGCGGACTGATTGGCAAGGGTGTGCTTGGCGGTGAGCACTACGAGGTGCTTGCGGCATCGCATACCGACTTTATTTTTGCTACCGTTTGCGAGAAATTCGGATTCCTTGGCGGATTTTTGGTGGTGGTCGTTCTTGTGGTTATGGTCGTTCGCATCTTTATGATCGCGCGCTTTGCCAGCCATTCGGACTACGGCGGACTCATTTGCGTTGGCGTTGGCAGCGTGCTCGCCGTGCAGATCCTCCTCAACCTTGGTATGTGCCTCGGACTCCTTCCCGTTATCGGCATCACCCTCCCCTTCCTCTCTTGCGGTGGCTCCTCAATGCTCGCCGTCTTTATGATGATGGGGCTTTTACATAACGTCTATGCCCATTCCCACGCCGTCCGCGTGGCACATAAGGCTGACACGTTCGATATTGACAGCTCGCTTTTGTAAGGGGCGCGGTTGACGTGGGGGAAACTTCTTCCAAGAAGTTTCCCCCTTGCGCTCTCTGATTACCATACGACAAGGAGATATTCCATCATGAAAAACATTCAACTGCTCAACAAGATCGCCAAGGTGGGCACCGACAAGCTGGACGCGGGCCTCTACAACATCGGCACCGAGGTAGCCGCCCCCGAGGG
>JAZNYU010000073.1:0-4149 GCA_045594605.1 Eubacteriales bacterium | reverse complement strand
GTCAATATGTGATATAATAAAACAAGAAATTTTTTACAGGCAAGAAGGCGAAACAAGAATGAAACTGATACAAAATCAAACGTTTGATGAGGAGCGCGCCCTTTACGGCTTGGATGGTGTTCGTGTTGAAAACTGCTCCTTTGACGGTCCTGCCGACGGCGAGAGCGCATTCAAGGAGTGCCGCAACGTCGAGGCGGTGGGGTGCTATTTCAATTTGCGCTATCCTTTTTGGCATGACGTGCATGCAAAAATCGAAAAAAGCGAGCTGACGCCCCTTTGCCGCGCGGCTTTGTGGTACTGCGAGGACGTCACCATTTTGGATAGCAAGCTTCACGGCATCAAGGCTCTGCGCGAATGCGCCGACGTCAAAATGCAGGGCTGCGACGTCATCTCCCCCGAGTTCGGCTGGTTTGTGCGCGGCATCACCATGGCGGATTGTTCTGTCGTTGGCGAATATTTTATGATGAGATCCGAGTGTCTTGACTTCAAAGACGTGCGCCTGACGGGCAAATACTCCTTCCAATACATCACCGACTCGGTTTTTGAGGACTGCTATTTTGACACCAAGGATGCCTTTTGGCACGCCAAAAACGTTGTTTTGCGCAACTGCACCGTCAAAGGCGAATACCTTGCGTGGTATTGCGAGAACGTGACCTTTGAGAACTGCAAGATCATTGGCACACAACCGCTTTGCTACTGCAAAAACCTCAAGCTGATCAACTGCGAAATGCTGGATGCCGACCTCTGCTTTGAGCGCAGCGAGGTAGAAGCAACCGTCACCACCCCTGTTATCAGCATCAAAAATCCGCGCGCGGGAACCATCACCGTCCCCGAATGCGGCGAGCAGATTTGGGATGATCCCCAAGCCGCAGGTGTTGTAAAGGTGTTGTGCGAAAAATAACAAACAGATAAAAAGCCCAAGGGTAACACCTTGGGCTTTTTATGATTCGGGTAAAGTGGCACAAGAGAAAATATCGTTTTGCGATTATCGTTAGAGGCGGGGCGACGTCCTCGACGCCCCGCAAAACAAACGCATATCGCGAACAAAGGCGGGCGACCAATGGTCGCTCCCACTTTTTCAAAAACCGATTGACATTTTTGTGTGGGGGTGGTATAATAAAACAAAGAACAAAGGAGGGCTTTCAAGATGCTATTGTCTCAAAAATTCAGATCCTTTGGGCGCAAGACCTGCCGTATTAACGATTGGGTTTCTGCCCCCTATCTGCGTCGCGATTTTGTGGTGGATGCGCTCCCCCAAAGGGCGGAGCTGACCGTTTGCGCGCTCGGCTTTTACGAGTTGTTTGTCAACGGCAAAAAGATCACAAAGGGGCATCTTTCTCCATACATCGTCAACCCCGATCAGGTGTTGCCTTATGACACCTACAACGTGACCGACCTGCTTGTGAAGGGCGAAAACGTCCTTGGCTTCATTCTCGGCAACGGTATGCAAAACGGCTTTGGCGGCTTTATTTGGGATTTTGACAAGACCTCTTTTTTGTCCGCTCCCAAGCTCGCGTTTGCCCTGGAAATGACAACAGGTGACCAAAAAACGGTGATCGAAGCCGACGAAAACCTGATCGGTCACCCCTCTCCCATCGTGTTTGACGATCTGCGCTACGGCGAAAAATACGATGCCAATCAAGAAATTGTAAATTGGAATTTGCCCGACTGCGATCTTTCTGCATGGACGCCCACCATTCACCGTTCCACCAATCGCGGCGAGGCTATGCTTTGCGATGCCCGTCCCATCGTTGCCACGCAGGAGGTCAAGGCGATCTCTATTACATCTGTTGATGATGGCTACCTCTATGACTTTGGCGTAAACCTTGTCGGTCTTACGCGCCTTTCCATTCAAGGAAAGAAGGGGCAGCATATCGTTATTGACCACGGAGAACTGCTTGAGAACGGCAAGCTCTCGCAAAAGAACATTATGTTCGACCGCCCGCATCTGGCGCACCTGAACCCCTACGTACAGCGCACCGAGTACACCTGCCGTGGAGAGGGCATCGAGACCTATCTTCCGCATTTTACCTACTACGGCTTCCGATATGCTTTCATCACGGGTGTGGAAGCCCACGAGGCAACGCCCGCGCTGCTCACCGCCGTGGTGATGAACACCGAGCTTGGCGACAGAGGCGATTTCTCCTCTTCCAACGAGATCATCAACCGTCTGCAAGAAATGACACGCCGTTCCACGCTTGGCAACTTCCAGCATTTTCCCACCGATTGTCCCCACCGCGAGAAGAACGGTTGGACGGCGGATGCGGCACTTTCTGCCGAGCAGACGCTGCTCAATTTTGAGCCTGAGGACAACTACCTGATGTGGGAAAAGTGCATTGTGCGCGCCATGAACGAGGCAGGCGCTCTCCCCGGCATCGTGCCCACGGGCGGCTGGGGCTTTCATTGGGGAAACGGCCCTGCATGGGATAGTGTGCTCATCTATCTGCCATACTTCTGTGCCGTTCTGCGCAACGATCTGCGCGTCGCCGAGGCGGCAAAGGGCGCCATGACGCGCTATTTTGACTATCTGACCACCCGTCGCGACGAGCGCGGACTGCTTGAGATCGGTCTTGGCGACTGGTGCCCTGCAAACCCCGAATACACCACGCCTCTCATCTTTACCGATAGCACCATTTCCTACGATCTCGCCGTCAAGGCGGCGTACCTCTATGACAGAATGGCTATGCCCGAAGAAGCCGCCTACTGCCGCAAGTTTGCAAGAGACATGCGCGCAGCGATCCGTGCACATTTGTTAGAGGATGCCACCACCATGCGCTTTATCAGCGGCCGCCAATCGGTGCAGGCAATGGCAATTTTCTATGGCTTGTGTGATACCGAAGAAGAAAAAGAAAAGGCACTCTCCCTTTTGCTTGACGAGATCCACGCGCAGGACGATCATATGGGAGTTGGCGTGCTTGGCGGACGTGTGATCTTCCGCGTGCTCTGCGAGAGCGGCCATGAGGACCTTGCCGTTAAGATGATCACGCGCCTCGATCCCCCCTCTTACGGTTGTATGATTGCCGACGGTTTGACCACGCTTGCTGAGGTGGTTCATCCGCCTTATGAATCGCGCAACCATCACTTTTGGGGAGATATTTCGGCTCTGTTCATCGAATATTTTGCAGGCATCCGTCCCAATCCCGACCTCAAAAACGCCGCAAATGTTGATATACGTCCCGTATTTCCGTCTGATTTGTGCCACGCCAAGGCATATCACAAGGCGGTCTCGGGCTGTGTGAGCGTGGCTTGGCAAAGGGTAGGGGAGACGGTTGAATTTGACCTGACCTATCCCGTGAGCGCGAGCGGAGCGGTCATTGCCCCCCGAGGATACCTTGTAAACGGCAAGGACTGCGTGCCTGCCGCAAGCGGCAAATTTATCTTCATCCAAAAATAAAGCGCAACGGGCGACCATCGGTCGCCCGTTTTTTGCTTTTGCCGAGCAGAGGGGCGCAAAAGTAAAAAAACTACGTTTTTTTAAGGAAATAAATTGACAAACCCCCTCAAGTTTGCTATAATAAGGCATACCCTCTTCCACAAAGGGAAGTTTTCGGAAAGGAAAGAATCAAAATGAAAAGATTTCTTGCACTGTTTCTGACGATCGTAATGCTTTTGGCAGCGTTTGCGTCCTGTAACAAAAAGCCTGTTACCGACGGCACAACGCCCGATGGCACAACGCTTGAGAACACCACCCCCGAGGCGACTACGCCCGAGGTGACCACACCGGATGCCCCGGTCATCGAGGTACCCGATATTCCGGATTTCAACAATCCCGCAGAGCCTACCGAAAAGATGGCGTCCGAGATCGTTGCATCCTTGTCTCCCGCTCAGGTATTTGAGGCAACCTTTGATTGCCAAGAAGCCATTTTTGCAGAGGTTGAGGCAATTTACGATATTTTGAACGCATTCTGGAAAGAGGGCTACACGCGCCTTGACGTGGATACGGTAGCGGGTGCAAAGTTCAACGTCTTCCTTTTGACCAAGGGCGAGGAGCTTGTAACCGTTTACTGGATCTCTGCCGAAAAGGAAGTGCGCGTCACTTGGGAAACAACAACCGCAGGTGAGCTTTCCGTTCTGCAAAAGAATGCCACCACCGGCACCGGCACCGTAACCATGGTGCAGATCGGTGTTGAAAGAGGTGAAGCGGTAGAC
>JAZNYU010000072.1:0-3711 GCA_045594605.1 Eubacteriales bacterium | reverse complement strand
GAGCCTTGGCGGACGTATTGCCGAGGAGTTGATTATGGACGACATCTCCACGGGTGCATCCGGTGACATTCAACAGGCAACCAAGGTTGCACGCGGCATGATCACACGTTACGGCATGAGCGACCGTCTTGGCACTGTCCTTTACGGTTCGGGCCACTCCGAGGTATTCCTCGGCAGAGATTACGGCACAGGCAAGGAATACTCCGAGCAAACCGCTGCCGCTATCGACGAAGAGATCCAACGCATCATCAAGCAGTGCTATGCAGAGGCGAAGCTGATCCTCTCCGAGCACATCGACAAATTGCACTTTGTTGCAGAGTATCTGCTTGGCCACGAGACCATGGACGGCGACCAATTCAAGGCCGCTATGCAAGACGGTGCAACTGTAGAGCAGCTCGAAGCAATTGCCGCAGAAAAGGCTGAAAAGAGCCGCCGCGACAACGAAGAGCGCGCAAAGCGTCAAGCCGAAGAGGAAACGAAAAAAGCCGCTGAACAAAAGCAAGACGAAAGCTCCGAGAGTGACAGAGACGACTCGGACAACAAAAAGGATGATGAGGATGACAATAACCGTGACGATAGCGGTTGGGGCAACTTCATCCATCACAGATAATTAAGCATAAAAAACCCACCCGCCAAAGCGGGTGCGTTTTTTATGTGGAGAAGATCAGTCTTCCTTCTTCTTTTTGGTGGAGAGCTTATTCAGGAGCATTGTTGTCAAAATAATGGCTCCCATAACCACCAAAATACCGATCATACCTTTTGCAAGGTATGCCAGACTGGTTACAAAATTCATAGGTTCAAACATGTGCGTGCCTCCTTATTTCAAAAAGAAGTTCAAAATCAGACCACCGGCAATAACCGATGCGATCTGACCGGAAACGTTAACACCGATGGAGTGCATGAGCAGGAAGTTTTGGGGATCCTCCGCAAGACCCATCTTGTGTACGATACGGCCGGACATAGGGAATGCCGAAATACCTGCTGCACCGATCATGGGGTTGATCTTCTTCTTGGAGAAGAGGTTGATCAGCTTTGCAAACAGAACGCCGCCGGCGGTGTCGAAGATGAATGCGAACAGACCAAGACCGAGGATGAGCAGCGTTTGCCAGTTGAGGAACTTTTCTGCCGTCATCTGCGATGCAATGGAGATACCGAGGAAGATGGTGATGAGGTTTGCAAGAACCTTTTGTGCAGTTTCGGAGAGGGAGTCAAGCACGCCGCACTCACGAATGAGGTTGCCAAACATCAGGAAACCAACCAGAGATACTGCCGAGGGAGCAACCAAGCCCGCAATCAGCGTGATAACGATGGGGAAGAGAATGCGTGTCAGCTTGCTGACTTCCTTTGCCTCGTAAGGCATGCGGATCATTCTTTCCTTCTTGGTGGTGAGCAGCTTGATGATGGGGGGCTGAATAATGGGAACGAGCGCCATATACGAGTAAGCCGCCACCATAATTGCACCCGTGTATTGGGAGTCCAGTTTTTGCGAAACGGAGATCGCAGTAGGACCGTCCGCCGCACCGATGATAGCAATGGATGCCGCATCGTTGATGTCAAAGAACATCGAGGCGAGGCAGAGGGTAAAGAAGATGCCGAACTGTGCCGCCGCACCAAAAATCATCAATTTGGGATTGGAGAGCAGGGGACCGAAGTCGATCATAGCACCAATGCCGATGAAGAGGAGCAGAGGGAAGAGCTCGTTTGCAATACCCGCGTTGTAGAGCGTGGTGATAGCGCCGTGCTCGGTGATGGCGTCAGCAAACGGAATGTTGACCAGAATTGCACCAAAGCCCATAGGCAACAGGAGCGTGGGTTCCATTTCTTTTTTGATAGCCAGATAGATCAGTGTGCCGCCAATGAGCCACATAACGATCATTTTCCAGCCTTCACCTTGAAACAGATGCAGGATGTTTTCCCAAAGGAATGACAAGAAGTCCATAGTGTAGTCCCTTTCTTTCATAAAGTGATAAAATTACCCAATCATTATACCGCAAACATCCCCCAAAAGTCTATATATATTTTGTTAAAAAAACGCCCTAAAAGTGAACAAATTGTAAATGTCTGCCGATTTTGAAGCACAGATAAAGATATATTAAAAATAGGTAAGAATTTTTTGGAAAACGACAAAAAGAACTTGCAAACAACACTTTAGTATGGTATAATATAAAATGAGGTAGGTTCGCCTCACATTACAGAGAAAGGAACAAAAACGCGTTGCAAAACCTTATCAAATCCAAGCTTTCCGAATCGTTTTCTTCCATCATTCCCATCGCGCTCATTGTAGCGGCATTGGCAGTTACGCTAACGCCCATGGAGCCGGGCATCTTTTTGCTCTTTGTGTTTGGTGTAGTCTGTCTGATCTTTGGACTCTCACTGTTCACCATGGGGGCAGAGATGTCAATGCAAACGATCGGTTCAAAAATCGGTGCATACCTTGCAAAATCGAATAAGATATGGCTCATTGCACTGGTCAGCTTCCTCATTGGTATTTTCGTTACCATCTCCGAGCCTGACCTGCAAATATTGGCAAAGCAGGTAGCCGACCTTTCCGGCAACGCCGACATGATGCTCATTCTCACCCTCACCATTTCGGTAGGCGTTGGCATCTTTTTGGTCATTGGCATGCTGCGCATTCTGTTTAAAATCAACCTTTCTTTGTTGCTTATCATTTTCTACATCATCACCTTTGGTCTTTGTGTCTTTTTCGTCTCTCCCGACTTCTGGGCTCTTGCCTTCGACTCGGGCGGCGTTACCACAGGACCTATGACCGTTCCTTTTATTATGGCAATCGGCGCAGGTGTTTCAAGCATGCGTTCTGGCGAGGAAGGGCATGACGATGCCTTCGGTCTCGTTTCCCTTTGCAGCGTAGGACCGATCCTTTCTGTTATGATCCTTGGCATCTGCTTTTCCATTGAGGGCGGCAGCTACGTTGGCGCGCCCATTGAACAGATCATTGATACCCAAGACCTTACCGTGCGCTATTTGCATGGCATTGCCGACCACGCAAAAGAGATCGCTGTAGCGCTGTTGCCCATTATCGTGTTTGCGCTCCTGTTCCAGCTCTTGACCCGTGCATTCACGGCACGCAAGATGCTCCGCATTGGCATTGGTCTCCTTTATACCTTTGTAGGACTTGTCATCTTTTTGACAGGTGCGAACGAGGGATTCTTGCCCGTTGGTCAGGAGCTTGGCCGCGCGCTGGCTTCTCTTGATGGCATTTGGAAGTGGGTTCTGTTGCCCATTGGAATGCTGCTCGGTTACTTTATCGTGAACGCCGAGCCTGCCGTTTACGTGCTCAACAAGCAAGTAGAGCAGATCACCGCAGGTGCTATTTCGGCATCAACTATGCGTCTGGCACTTTCCATTGGTGTGTCGGCGGCATTGGGACTTTCCATGCTCCGCGTGCTCACAGGCATCAACGTTCTCTGGATTTTGGTTCCCGGATACATCATTGCCTTGGGAATGACCTTCTTTGTCCCCAAATTCTTCGTTGGTATCGCATTCGACTCCGGTGGAGTTGCGAGCGGTGCTATGATGAGCGCATTCGTGCTTCCCTTGGCAACGGGTGCATGCCTCGCCCTTGGCGAGAGCGTTATGACGCAGGCGTTTGGATGCGTGGCGTTTGTTGCTCTCACGCCTATCATTTCCATTCAAGTCTGCGGTCTGATCTATAATTACAAATCCCGTCAGGCGGTCAGCCGCTTCATTTCC
>JAZNYU010000071.1:0-4097 GCA_045594605.1 Eubacteriales bacterium | reverse complement strand
CCTCGCGAATTGCCGCACGCGGCAGTGAAATTGCAGAAAAATCAGTATTTCGTCGAAAAGTTAACACAATAGTCTTGATTTTTCTTCTTATATGTTATATAATAAATTATGTATGTCATAAAGTGGCGAAGTGTTTCTTGTTAAAACGCGCCACGGGAATTTTACCGTCATTTTGTGCCGCCCACGGCGGTGGAATGGAGAAGAGCATGAACAGAGTCAGTAAACACAATTATTACTTGGATATTGCACAAACGGTTGCAGAGCGTTCCACTTGCTTGCGCAAGATGTACGGCGCCATCATCGTCAAAAACGATTCCATCATTTCCACGGGATATAACGGCGCGCCTCGCGGACGCAAAAACTGCTCCGATGTAGGCAACTGCATGCGCGATAAATTGAACATCCCGCGCGGCGAGAGATACGAGCTTTGCCGCTCGGTACACGCCGAGGCAAACGCCATTATTGCCGCATCCCGCGAGCAGATGCTTGGCGCTACCTTGTATATGGTCAGCGTCAACGCAAAAACGCACGAGCTGGAGCCCGGCACCTCCTCTTGCATGATGTGCAAGCGCCAGGTCATCAATGCGGGCATTGCCACCGTCGTTATTCGTGACGATAAGGAGAACTTCCGCGTGATCGACGTCAACGATTGGATCGAAAACGACGATTCTCTCAGCGGCACGTTTGGCTATTGAGTGAGGTCCTTATGAAAAGAAAAATCACAGTCGCACTCCTGTGCGCCATGCTTGTTCTCTCCTGCCTTTTGACGGCTTGCCGTGCACCGGCACTCAAGCCGGAGGAGGGAGGCGGATTCCGCAATCCCCAAACGGGAGTTTCCTATTATCCTGCCGCGCCCAACTACTACGCAAAGCCCTTTGGCGAAGAGGCGTATGCAAGAATCAAAATGGATAACGGTGGCGAGGATATTCTGCTTTACGAGATCGAGGGGGTTGACCCCGAGCAGTATCTTACCAGCAACGGTTACAGCGTTTATACCGCCGCGGGCGCAGAACTCCCCGAGCTGTATGATCTTCCTTGCGTTCGCATTGGCATTTACGATACGCAGGTCTCCTCCAACGATGGCAACATCACCGAGGCGAAGGATATTCAGGCGCTCAAGGATCTGCACAAAAACGGAACTTACACCACGCTCAACAATCTTGGGCTCTATATGAACTCCAACCTCAACTGGTACGATCTGCACTTTATGGTAGACGGAACAGGGGATAAGATCTATTATCAGCTCAAATACGGCACGTTCTCCGAGGACGTCATTATCACCGAGCTTGTCGAAAAGGATGCAAACGGCAACCTTATCGACCTTTACCCCGGCATTTCCTATGAGCTTTCCTGGGAGATCTATGACGGCAAAGAATATCAGGTTGCCAAATACAACTTTGGCAAAGAGATCCTGTGCGACGTTTCCACAGGTAAGTGCTACAAGATCGAGACCTCTTTGCTCCCTTACGTAACTCCCGAGGGTGAATAATATGACGGTTGAAGCATTGACCGCCGCGCACCTTTGCGAGGTAGCGGAGCTGGAAAAGGCGTGCTTCGCCGATCCTTGGAGTGAGAAGGCATTGGAACTCCTCACAAGTGAGGGGGCATACGGTGCCGTTTGCTTGGTGGAGGGGCGCGTTGTGGCTTACGGTGGCGTTTTGTGGGCGCTCGACGAGGGACAGATCACAAACATTGCCACACATCCCGACGCTCGCCGCCAAGGCTTTGGAGCGGCTGTTCTGGAGCATTTGATCGACGTGGCAAGGTCACGCGACTGCACACAGCTTTCTTTGGAGGCGCGTGTTTCCAACCTTCCTGCCATCGCGCTCTACGAGCGTTACGGCTTTCTTCGGATGGGGCTTCGACGTGGGTTTTACAAGCACCCCACCGAGGATGCCTACGTTATGTGCTTGCAGCTCTGCAACACCAAAAATTGATTAGAGGACGAATTTTATGTATATCTTGGGAATCGAAAGCTCCTGCGACGAGACCTCGGCATCTGTGGTAGAGATGGGGGAGGGCGTGCGCGCCATTTGCTCCAACATCGTGGCATCGCAAATCGAGGTGCATCGCGTCTACGGAGGCGTTGTGCCGGAGATTGCAAGCCGCGCACACATCGAGGCCATCTCAGGCATCACCTATCAGGCATTGGAGGAGGCAGGCGTTACGCTTGCCGACATCGACGCCATCGCCGTTACCGCCTTCCCGGGGCTCATCGGCGCACTTTTGGTAGGTGTCAATTTTGCAAAATCCTTGGCGTATGCCAACAAAATACCGCTGGTAGCCATCAACCACATCCACGGTCACGTGGCAGCGGCGTATCTTTCCAACCCCGAGCTGAAGCCCCCTTATCTGGCGCTTGTGGTTTCGGGCGGACATACCGCCTTCTATCGCGTGGACGAGGAGACCACCCTTGAGGAGATCGGCGGCACGCGCGACGATGCCGCAGGTGAGGCGTTTGACAAGATCGGACGTGTCATCGGGCTCCCGTATCCCGGCGGCGCGGCATTGGATAAGCTCGCCTACGAGGGAGATGCCAAGGCAATCGTGTTGCCCTCGCCCGCATTGGCAGGAGATACGTTGGATTTCTCCTTCAGCGGCATCAAAACGGCAACGCTCAACTATCTCAATAGCATGACGCAAAAGGGAGAGCCTATTAACGCAGCAGACGTTGCGGCGGCTTACACCGACAAGATCGTCAAAGCGATCACGCAAAAAGCCGAAATGGCACTCAAGGCAAGCGGAATGAAAACGCTGGTCCTTGCAGGCGGCGTTGCTGCCAACTCGCACCTGCGCGCATCGCTTGAGGCAATGTGCAAAAAGCGTGGGATCACGCTTTGCATGCCCGAAAGAGCCCTGTGCGGTGACAACGCGGCAATGATTGCGGCGGCAGGATATTTCGCCTACAAAAAGGGTAATTTTGCCGATACCTCGCTCAACGCATCTGCGGCAGACGACGGTTTATAAAGAGAAAAAAATCCCCCCATAGATCAAATTCGTCACTTTGAACGAAAATTTCAAAAAAGGCGAGTTTTCCACTTTTCCACAAAAGTTTTCCACAGGCTGTGGGAAGGTGTTGGCAATCCAAAATTTGCTTTAAGCGGTTATATCAAAATCGACAAAAAGCAGAATTTTTGCCCAAAATTGTGGAAAAGTATGTGGATATTGTTGGAAACTGGTAAAAAAATCCATTGTGGAAAACTTTTTTCGGGAACATCCGACAGTTTGCGACATTTCCCAAAAGATTGGTCAGAATGAACAAATCAACAAAAAACGCCACGTGACAATTTCTCACGGGGATAAAAAAGGAGTCAGGTTATGACAGATTTTGAGAAGAATGCAGAAACAGGAAAAAAGCAAGAGAAAATAGACCGCCCGTTTGTTTCTCCTGCCGTAATTCGTCGCCTGCCGCGCTATTTCCGTTATTTGCGCGAGCTCTTGCGCGAGGGAAAAACGCGCATCAGCTCGGGTGAGTTGTCTGCGCGCATGCAGGTCACCGCATCGCAGATCCGTCAGGACCTCAACTGCTTTGGCGGCTTTGGTCAGCAGGGCTACGGCTACAACGTCAGCTACCTCTATTCCAAGATCTCCGACCTTCTCGGTGTCAGCATGGGACTCCAAGCCATCATCGTGGGTGCGGGCGACCTTGGCCGTGCGCTTGTGCGCTCCACCATGTTTGAAAAGCGCGGACTGGATATCATCGCGCTCTTTGACATAGCCCCCGACCTGATCGGCAAGGAGTTTGGTGGCGTTCGCGTTTACGACATGAAGGATCTCGAAAGCTTTTGCGCCGAGCATATGGTCGACATGGCTGTTCTGACTCTGCCCAAGGAAAAGGTTGAGGAAGAATCCGCGCGCCTGCTTTCTCTTGGCGTTGAGGGCTTTTGGAACTTTACCGGCAAGGAGCTCTCGCACCTGCCCAGCAGTGCCGTTGTAGAAAACGTACATCTTGGCGACTCGTTGATGAGCCTGAACTACGAGCTCTGCCGCCGCAAAAGCGAAAAAGACAAAAAACGGATAAAGGAGTAAGACAATGAAATTGAATTTTGGACAAGAGGTTCTTGTCTTGCCCGCATCCGTTCTTTCTCATTTGGATG
>JAZNYU010000070.1:0-12075 GCA_045594605.1 Eubacteriales bacterium | reverse complement strand
CCGCCAAGTGTTTATTCATCGTAACGGTACATTTCTTCCTCTTCGGAATACTCTTCGTTATCGTTTACGATATATGCTGTTGGATCAACCGATCCCTCGTCGCCTGTCTCTTCTCCTTCAAGGATCTCGGAGTCGAATTGTGCGGCATCCGCTTCATCTGCGTAGTCGTATGCTCCGGCGTCCGACTCCGCATAGTACGAATCTCCTCCTTCATCTCCGGAGTAGCCGTCTTGTACATATGCTTCTCCAAAGACTCCGTCAATGGGATCTGCACCATACGACGTCTCTTGTGTCTCCTGACCTGTCGTATCCACATCCGATACTCGCTCGGTCTCTTCTTGATTATACGCATATACGTCCTCCTCATCATCAAGTGAATAGTAGGGATTGGGGGCGTGCTCGATGAATTCCTCGTCGTCGTAAACCTCTTCTGCGGGGAATTCCTCCTCGGCTTGCTCGCGTGCAAGCTCGTCGGCAAGCGCCTCGTCAAATACGTCCTCGCCAAGCATTTGCTCGTCCTCGGCGTATTCCTCCTCGGTGTCCTCCTCGATCACAAACGATCCCATGGAGGACTGCGTCTCCTTTGCGGGAACGGTTGTAGCCTCGCTTTGCAGGGTTTGCTTGCGGGGAGCGGGAGCGGGCTTGGGTTGACGGGTAGGCGCCGGCTTTTTGGCTTTGCGTACGCGGATCATACCCGAAGAAATGAGCAGCCACATCAGCACGATCTGCAAAATCAGTGCCAGAGCGCCCAAGCCAAGTGCGATCATTTCGCTGTTGGCGGGTTGGAAATAAATTGTAAGGAACATAGGCAGTGCTACGCTTGCGTGCTTGATCGCATTCTTTGCCTTACTGCGAGCCGCAAGAACGAGAATGATAGCGATCAGCTGGCAAAGCACGATGACGCCGAGAGCGATGATAACGCCGGTCAGGTCAACGGTGGGATCTGCCATGATGGCAAAGTCAGCTACCTGCTTTGCGCGGAAGATCAGCACGTTACCTTCAACGGTAGTCTCCAAAAGCTCTACCATACCGGTAGCGGCGTTGTAGTAAACCACCTGCAAGCCCGTGCGTCCTGCAAGTGCCTCGGGAATGAGCATGCGGAACTCAAAGGTGTCGCCTTGAGCGGGTTGTACGTTGATCAGATAGAAGTTATACGCTCCAACCGTATCGAGTACGCGGAGCAGCTCCTTTGCCTGCTCGATGGTGATAAAGGAATCGGCAGTGATCTTGCCCTGTGCGATGGCATCGCTGATGGCGCGGCGCAGAGCTTGAATATCCTCAACAGAGGAGAGGGAGAGACCGCCGTTTTGGCTCAAGCCCAACAGAGTGGTGAGCTGAATGGATCCGGTAGCATCGTAGAGATAGCTTACGGGAACTGCCTTCATAGCCGTCATAGCAGCGGCGAAGATCGCTTCTACGTCCTCGGTAGTTGTAGCTGCGGAAATATCAGCTACCGCACCCTGACAAAGACTGCTCAAAAGCGCTTTGTTAGCGGTGTTAAAGGAGCCGGATTGGAAGCAATCCTCAAGGAATGCTTCGAGAGCGGCGATCTTGGCATCCTGGAATCTTGCAAAGGCAAGCTTTGCTTCCAGCTCGTTCACCAGCGCCTGGATCTGCTCGTAGAAATCATCGGGCAGCGGATCGGTGTTTCTCAATGCTTCGATCTTTTCAACGGTCTCTTGAATAACCGCCTTGGTGATGTCGCCGTCACCCTCAACAAACATATCGTTCAGATCCTGAATGGTCTGGTTAACGAATGCATCGTATCTGGTGCGCGCCTCTTTCATAACAGGCAGACCGCTATTGGTGCTTTCGGTTTCCTTCAAGCGGATGAATACATAGTAAACGGTGCCGGGGGTAAGCTCCTCACCGGATGCAAGTTGGGTAAAGAGATAGTAGCTGTTGCCCGCAATGATCTGCTGCCAATCGGCGGCAGTCAGGTTTGCATCGTTGGGATTGGTAGAGATGGCAACCTCGTAGCGGCTTGCTACGTTGGGATCTGCAAAGTTGACCTTGATGGAGGTATCAGAGTCGATGAGGATCGATTGAATGTCCTCCCCTGCGCCAATCTCAGGCTTTGCGGGGCATGCCTCTGCACGCAGCGAGATAGGCTCAGCACCCAGCTGAATGGTGTCGGAAATAAAGGTCTTGCCATCGTGGATGTCATCGGTTTCAAATCTCACGCCGTTCCACTCAATGATCTTAAAGCCCTCGGGCAGTACGATCTTAACCTTGAACTCGGTTTGGTAAGGAAGCGAGATGGGGTCACCCGTGTAGGGGTGCTCCTTGCCGGTGGCAACTTCGATAATGGTGATCTCTACACCTGCGGGAACCTTTTGGAGAGGCTCAATGATAACCTCGTAGGAATTGATCTCCCACTTTGCCACAAGGGTAACGGTGCCGTCGGCACTGTCAAGATCCCACAAGCCTTCAACGGCAGTACCGTCGGCGTTGATATACTTCTTGTTGCCATTGACGTCGTAGTAACCAACAAAGGTGTAGCCTGTTCTGGTGGGAACAACGAAGCCATCGGGAATGACCAATGCAGCATCATACTGAACACCGGAAATGGATGCGGTAAAGTTGTTGCTTGTAGCATCCGGTGCGCTGAGAATGACGTTGTAGGTCTTTACCTGCCAGGAGGCGGTAAGAACGACCTTTTGTGCGTGGAGAGCGCCGTTGAGGTTGTAACCGCCCTCAACCAGCTCCAAGCCGTGTGCGGGAGGAGTGGTGCCGTCCTCGTAGGTCAGCGTCCAGCCCGTAAAGGTGTAGCCGGGACGAACGGGATTGGGAATAAAGCAGATCGCATCAAAGGTGAAGGTTGCGGGGAGCTCTGCTTTGTTTTGAATGAGATCTGCGGCAACGCCCTCGCCCCATTGGTAGGTGATGTCGTATTCGTTTGCGCGCCATTCTGCAGTCAGGCGGATCTCATACGCGCCGTTTTCCTGTGCATCGGATGCATAAACGGCGTTGGGGTCGTTACGGGTAGTTGCATCGTAAGTGGCTTTTTTGTCACCCAGTGCGCAGCCCTCTCCCGAGAGTGCGGGAGCAGATTTCCACTCGCCCAGAACAGCATCATAAACCTGTACGTTCCACTTTACAAAGGTGTAGCCCGTGCGAGCGGGTATGCCAATGACGGTGGTGGTTGCGTAGGTGTATTCGCTCGGACCGTAAAAGATGGTGGTGGAATCGCCGTTGTCATTCAGGTCATACTTGAGCGTGTACTTGATGGGCTCATAAAAACGGTAAACGGTGTTGTAATGGGGATTGTTTTCGGGGGGTTGACCAACCTTTTGGGTGGGATAGTTGTAATCTGTTACCAGACGGTAACCCTTGTAGGATTTGAAATCGCCAAGGATGCGGTCGTCCTCCCAGAAGCTCTTATCCATTGCGGAAAGATCGAACTTAACGGGAGCTTGTTGCTGAATTGCACCAAACAGAAGCTCGCCGCGGTTTTCGCTGACGGTGCTGTCAAACACTCTGTCCTCACGGTAAACGGTGTACTGTACGGGCTCCATTTCGGGATACACGTAAATAATGCCGCCCATGTTGTCAAAGTATTTTGTGCGAGTCAGGTCATGGGGAATATAATATTTGCCATCAACGGGGGTGATGGGGGTGGTATCGTCCTGCCCCTCACCCATTTTGATGTTCCAGCCCTTGAAGGTGTAGTCTTCCATTTCAACAATGGGAAGCTCGGTCCAGGGCTCGGCACCGTATTGGTAGGTAACGGAGCTGCCGTCGATGAGTTGGGAGATGCTCCACTTGCTGCCGGCAACCGTTCTGTAATCGGGGATCTCATCCTTGCGGTTGTAGTTGAGTGCATGGATGGTATAAACTCTCTCAACGCAGGCAACGGAGATCGATACGTCATCCTTGAACGCACTCCATTGGATGGTGGGGAGCTTTTCTACGGCGATGGAGCCGTACTTGTTCCACGTGATCTCGGGCCACTTGCCGGTTACGGGAACGATTGTGAGCAGGACCTTGGAGTCGTAAGGAATGGTGACAGTGCCGCTTTGGGTCACGGTCTCGTACAGCTCCCACTCACCGGTGTTGGCGTTTGCGATCGAGATGGTGCATTTTTCAACATTTTCGTCGAGCGTCAGCTCCAGCGTGCGCGTTTCGGAGCTGGCAGCCAGAGTACCTACGGTAGCGCCTGCGATCATCAGAAGGACCGACAACAGAAGCAGTACGGATTTGAAAATTTGATTTCTTGCTTGTTTTTTCATATTCGGTACTCCTCCTTTCATCGAATCATAATGGAATCGCCGTCGGCATCGCTGATGGCTTTGATAGCATCCAGTGTGAAGTGATTTGCTTCAACGGTGAATTGTCCCTTGAGCTCGCCGCTTGCATAGACCTTGAGGCGGGTCGCGCTCTCGGGTGCAAGTCCTACTTGCTTCAGGGTCTCCAGGTTGATGATAGCGCCGTTATCAAAGTAATCGTCAAAGGTACATACGTCCAAAAGGACAACGTCGGTGGTGGGTGCGGGCTGCGGTGCGGGTTCTTCCTCGACCTCTTCCTCTTCCACTACCTCTTCAACGACCTCCTCGGGCTCTTCTTCGTAATACTCTTCCTCGTAGTACTCCTCCTCGGCGACCGCGTCGGGGTCTTCCTCGTAGTAGACTTCCTCGTAGTATTCCTCAACCTCTTCGGTGGGTTCTTCTTCGTAGTATTCTTCTTCGACTACCTCTTCGTAGTACTCTTCCTCGGAATCCTCTGCGGGAACTTCCTCGTAATACTCTTCTTCGACGACCTCTTCGGCCTCTTCTTCGTAATACTCTTCCCCGACGACCTCTTCGGGTTCTTCTTCGTAGTATTCTTCCTCGACGACTTCTTCGACGACTTCCTCAACCTCTTCGGCAACCTCTTCGACCTCTTCAACCTCTTCGGCCTCGGGGGCGGTCTCTTCAACCTCGGGGGTGGGTTCTTCGACGGTTTCTTCGACGACTTCTTCTACGACCTCTTCCACGACTTCCTCTACGGCCTCCTCTTCGGGAGCGACCTCGGGAGCGGGTGCCTCGATGGGCTCGTCCTCCTCGAAAACGTCATCGCCAAACAGAGCCGCTACGGAGCTTTGTACCTCGGCGGGTGCTTCTGCTTCTTCGGTCTCCTCGACGGTCTCCTCTTCGGTCTCCTCGACGGTTTCTTCTACTTCTTCGGTGACCTCTTCGGTCTCGGGAGCAACCTCTTCGGTGACCTCTTGGACTACGGGTTCTTCCGCGGTCTCGGGAGCGATCTCCTCTGCCTCTGCCTCAATGGGAGCAGCGGTGTGCTCGGGGATCATTTCGACGGTGCGAGTCTCTTCGGAAATTTGTGCCGCAGCGCCCGTGCCGTAATAGTGCTCGGTGTAGTGGCGCTCGGTGGTGCGAATGGTCTCGTGTGTTGTAGTAGTTGTGGTGGTTGTACCCGATACGGTGGTGGTAACGGGTGCTTCTTCGACGGTGGGCTCCTCAACGATAACGGGTTCCTCTTCGGGCTCCTCGATGATAACAGGCTCTTCCTCTACGGGTTCTATGGGAGCGGGCTCTTCTACGGGCTCGGGTTCGGGCTGATCGTTGTCAAACTCCCATGTGAAGTTTGCGTTTGCGGGAATAACGGTTTCGTCCTCTTCGATCAGCTGCGGTACGTGATCGGGATCAAGCTCAAAGGTGACCGCAGGCTTTTCCTCACGCAGGTACTCGCGAATGAGTCCGCGAGCGATGAGCGTTTCGGTATCGGTGAAGGGATATTGCTCCTCGTAGTTGATCTCTTCGATATCGATGGGAGAGAGTCCCTGCTCTTCGCAAGCGCGTTGAACAAGCTCCAGAGCAAGCGTGAGCTTGCGAGGAGAGTTGACCTTGTAAAGGAAGGGAGTTTCGGCGTATTTCTTTTTAGAGCCAACGTCGCGTCCGCGGTAAACGGAATCCTCAAGGGTAGAGGGCTCAAGCGCAAGATAGAGATCCAGCGTGCGGGGGCGAACGTTGATCTTTGCGATTTGCGTGTGCTCGTTGGTGTAGGTGTCAATGGTCCAGCTCATGCGCTCCTTGGTGCCTTCGTAGCCCATAAGCGCGTTGCGGATAGCACTGTAATATTTTTTGGTAGCGGGACGGGATTGCATCAGCTTTGCCTCGCAACTCTTGCGATAGCGTGCAATGATGTAGCATCCGGTCTCCTCGTCAAAGCCTACGATGCGCTCGTTGCCAAAGAGATCGCTTTCGTATTCGTCATCGTTCTCTTCTGCATCAGCTTCTCTTTCGGCCTCGTCCTCGGCATCGACCTCATCCTCGGCTTCGATCTCTTCGATCTCTTCGATCTCGAGCTCTTCATCTTCGGCATCGATGGGTGCAGGTGTGCCCTCGCCGTTTTCCTGTACGGGACGTGCAACAGCGATCTCGCGCTCCATACGGATCTGCGCCTCAAGCTGCTTGAGAGCATCGATCGCCTTCATCATTTCCTCGGTTACGGGATTGGTAGTCTTATCCTCGGTAACGGTGGTGGTGTTGGTCTCCTTGATGATCTCCTTGGTGGTCTCGATAATATGCTTTTCAACAAAGGGACCTTGTCCGGCATAGGCGGGCATACCCTGAGGCATAAAGGGTTGCTGAATGGGCTGTGCGGGTGCAACTGCTGCGGGAGCGGCAGTAACGGCAGTTTCGGTAACCGCCTCGGCAGGTTCCTCTGCAGGCACTTCCTCTGCGACCTCGACAGTCTCGGCGACTTCTTCCTCGACGGGTGCTTCCTCGGCGGGTGCCTCCTCGGCAAGAACGGCATCCTCGGTGTTGATGAGATTGGCGATTGCCTTTTGTGCAGCCACGTCATCCTGATAGGGCTCGACGTAATCGGGCTCGGGTGCGGGCGTGGGTGCTTCTTCCTTGACGGGAGCGGGCTCGGGAACTTCCACAGGAGCATATGCGGGTGTGGCGGCTTTTTGTTCCTCGGCTGCTCTCTCATCCTTTGCGGAGATGAGCAGGTACCCCTTTGCGCGCAGAGCGATCAGGAGAACGCAAAGCACAAAAGCGCCCACTGCGGCGGCGATAGCCAGCACCAAAAGGGCCAGCTCTGCCGTAGCAGATACTGCACCAAAGGAAAGTGCCGCCAAGGCGTAGTTCGCGCCTCCGCCGTTGTTGTATTCGTCATTGGATGCATCTGTGTTTTGGCTCTTTGCGCGACGCATTTTGCCTACGAGCATACAGATGCCTGCGATTTCAGCGCCCAGAACACACGCCAATACTGCGATGGCAATGTAGTAAAGGTTTTCTACGCTGAGTCCGAATGACATTGCAAAAAATTGTTGAAGATTCAATGTCTTGTCCCCCATTCTGCCGGATTTTTCCGACGACTTCCTGAATTGGCAAAATCTGGTCGAGCCAATTCTATTGATACACATATATTGTATCACACATCCCTTAAAGAATCAATATATATTATAAAAAAACTTTTTAGTTTTTGCAATTTTTCATCGCAATATTCGTCAAAAAGAGACGTTTGGCAGGCGCGAGAGCACTACCGAAAGCGCAAAACACAAGGAACGGATCGCCGCACCGTCAAGCCCCTCGCCCGCGTGGTTGAAATCGGCAGCGGCGCGCAGATTTTGCATAAAGGCGGGCAGGTGCTGCTCCACGATTGCCATATAGGTCGTTTGCGCCTCACGAAGGGCGACGTCCAACGCAGTCAGGCGCGCATAGGCTTCTCTGATGCACGCGGTGATCTCGGCATATTCCCCTTGCATATCCGTGGGAACGGCTCTTTCTGCCAAGGAGAGCAAGTGAAGTGCGCGGTTGGATTCCGCCACGCTCGATGCGATGCTGCCGCGCAGCTTTGCGAGCGCAGAGATGCACCCAAGCAGGCGTCCCCTTGCCTCCTCGATCTGCACGACGGTGCGACAAACGGTGGGAAAGCTCGATTTTCCGTCCTGCGTGCGAAAAACACCGCTCTTTTGTGCAAGAGAGCGAGAGAGAGCATCCAGGCTCTCCCCTATTATCGACAGCACAGCGTTGGTGTCATTCACCGCGGCGGCACAATCCCTTTGCAAGCAGAGAGAGGAGGTGTCCGCTTGGTGGGACACCTCCTGACAGTGTGTGCGCAGCAGGGGCTCGTTGGAGGTTGCCAATTCGCTCACGCGGCGGCTGATATCTTGCGTATCGTTGTTGTAAAGATACTCAGGGTGCATTGATGATTTCCTTTTTCTTGGCATAATGCGGCACGTGCGCCTCGCCGGGCAGATAGACCGCGCTCTTGGGCACGGCAAAGCGGATGGCGTTCGGCACGACCTCTACGGTAAAGCGATTTTGACGGATAAGCTCCCCGTCAAAGGAGTAAACGAATCCCTCGGGCGCTTCGATCTCGATCTTTTTGCCGCGACGGTATTCCAAAAGCTTGGCAAAGCGAGGATTATCGAGATGCGTTCCCTCGGTATAGACCTTGATCAGACTGACAAAGGTCAGGTGAGAAAGGGGCTTGACAAGGCAGACCTCAAGCAGTCCGTCATTGTCGAGCGAGCGGGGCGCGCAACGGAAGGAGCCGCCCACGTACTGACCGTTTGCAATGGTACAGAGCAGAATTTTGCCTTCGGGGTTGAGCAATTCCCCATCCACCGTTACCTTGCAGGCGTTCTTCATCGCCTTGAAAAGGGAGACGACGATGCCCGTGGTGTAGGCGTTGCTGCCGCCGATGATCTTTTTGCGGCGGACCTTCATCATGGTTTCGGCAACCGAGGAGTCAAAGCCGAAGTGCGTTGCATTGATGGCGTATTTGTTGCCAACGCGCATCAGGTCGATGTATTCCTCGGGGGCATCCAGGAGCTCTTCCAGATTCCAGAACACCTTTTTGCCGCCGTAATACTTGACAAAATCGTTGCCGCTGCCACAAGGGTAGCAGCCCATGGACGCGTGAGGAAAGCCGACCACGCCGTTGACGACCTCGTTCAGAGTCCCGTCACCGCCGCAGGCGTAAAAGCGCACGGGCTCGCGGTGTGTTTCGCAATATGCGCGGATGTATGCGGTCGCATCTCCCGGTGCTTGCGTTTCGTAAAGCTCGTAATCGACCTCTACCTTTTTCAGTTCCAAAATTTTTTTGATGTTTTCAAAGGAGTTATCCTTGCCGGCCGCGGGGTTAACGATGAAAATATGCTTCATAATTGCCACTTTCCTTTTTGTTTATTTGGTCGTCTGTTGGATAGCCACTGATAAAGATGCGTAAAAATTTGTCATAAATACTTGACGTATGCTCCAAAAGCAGATGGGATGGCATAGCTTTGATGCAGCTCCCCGTTGGGGATCAGGAGCATTCCCGATTGCCCGTGCAGGCCGTCAAACTCGGGAGTGATGCGCACGTCATAGGCGATCATGTGCCACTCGATGTGCGTAAAGATGTGCTTGGCGTTCTCCAATTTTTGAATCCGCAAAGGTTCAAACCCAAGGGAACGCAGATGCGCCAGCGCCTCAGCCTCACTCAAATGGCCTTCGACGTTGGGAAGCTCATAAAGCCCCGACAAAAGCCCCTTGGGGGGACGCTTGGAGAGCGCGGTGCGGTCGCCGTCGCGGATGAGAAAGACCGTACGCTCCTCGATCCGTCTCGGCTTTTTGGGAGCGCGCACGGGGGGCTCCCCTGTTCTTCCCTCTCCAAAAGCCACGCAGCAGTCGCGCAAGGGACAAACCTCGCACATCGGCTCGCGGTTTGGCGCGCATACGGTAGCGCCAAGCTCAATGAGGCTTTGGGTAAAGTTCCCTGCCGCCTCGGGAACCACGCGGTCAAGTGCCTCGCGGAATTGTTTTTTGGTCTCGGGCAGAGTGATGTCGGCGTCCGTTCCGCTCACGCGTGCCAAAACACGCAAAACGTTGCCGTCGATAGCGGGAACACGCAAGCCGTAAGCAATGGATGCGATCGCTCCTGCGGTGTATTCGCCAATGCCGGGGAGCGCCAAAAGCTCCTCATACGTCTTAGGCATCACGCCGCCGTGCTCCTCGACCACCGCACGCGCCGCCTTTTGCAGATTGCGTGCGCGGCTGTAATATCCCAAGCCTTCCCAAAGCTTCATCAATTTTTCCTCGGGAATTTCGGCAAGTGCCGCCACGTCGGGACAGGACTCCAAAAAGCGGGCGTAGTAGGGCTTGACCGCCTCCACGCGCGTTTGTTGGAGCATGATCTCGGAGATCCAGATCTTATAGGGATCGGACGTGTGCCGCCAAGGCAGGTCGCGCTTATTTTGTTGATACCACAAAAGCAGTGCACGCACCGCGTTGGGGGAAAGAATTTCGTTCATGTTCGACTTCCTTTGCTTTGGTTGTTTCCATTATATCATATCGCGCGCGAAAAATCAAGAAAAAGAGCAAAATACGCAGGGACAAATGGATAGAATTTTTGCAAAACGCTTGCAATTCTTCCAACAAAATGATAAAATAAAAGCAGAAATCACAAGAAAGGATTGGATGATATGGAATTTTTGCGATTTTTGGAAAGCATTCGCACGCCTGTGGGCGATGCGCTGATGTCCTTTATTACCCTGTTTGGAGAGGAAACGCTCTTCATCGTCCTCGCACTCGTTTTCTTTTGGTGCGTGGATAAAAAACGCGGATATTATCTGCTCTTTACCTGCTTTACGGGAACGATCTGCATACAGTTTTTAAAGATGACCTTCCGCATTCCTCGCCCGTGGGTGCTTGACCCCAACTTTACCATTGTGGAAAGCGCACGCGAGGCGGCAACGGGATACTCCTTCCCCAGCGGTCACACGCAGTGTGCGGCAGGACTTTGGGGCGGTATTGCAAGAAGCGCAAAAAAACGCGCCGTGCAGATCGGCGGCGTGGTGCTCCTGCTTTTGGTCGGTCTTTCGAGAATGTACCTTGGCGTTCATACACCCCTTGACGTCCTCGTTTCTCTCGGTATTGCGGCGGTCGTTATTTTTGGACTGTACTGGGTCGTTTACCTCGGCTTTGACAAGCCCAAGAGAATTTATATCGCCTGCGGTGTGCTTTTGCTTGCCGCAATTGCAAACCTACTGTTTGTAACCCTTTATCCCTTCCCTGCCGACGTTGACCCCGCAAACCTTGCAAGCGGACAAAAGAGCGCTTGGCAGATGCTTGCCTTAGCGATCGGTCTTTGCATCATCTACCCCCTTGACCGCCATTGGCTCAAGTTTGAAACCAAAGCCGTTTGGTGGGCACAGATCCTCAAGCTTGCCATTGGTGTAGGACTTGTTCTGGCAGTACGCATGGGACTGAAAGCGCCTCTCAACGCCATCTTTGGTGTCAACCTCGGTGCAGGCGTTCGCTACTTCCTCATCGTGGTAGTCGCAGGCATCCTCTGGCCCTTGACCTTCCAATTTTGGTCCAAGCTCGGGCAGAAAAAGAAGGAAAGCAAGTAAGTTGCCTGCCAACGGAAAAAAGACAGAATTTTTCCTTGACAGAAACAGCAAAACGTGATATAATAATCAAAACAAATATTGTTAAAGGAACCAGCTGACTGCAGAGGACATTGGTTCCTTTATGCTTTTTTAGAGGAAAATCTTATGGTTAGAAAAAAGAAATTTGCACTCTCAACCACGCAGATCATATTGCTCAGCTTCCTCGTGACCATTCTCATAGGGAGCGGGCTTTTGGCGCTGCCGATCAGCTCTGCAAGCGGTGAAGCGGTGCCGTATCTTGATGCGCTCTTTACGGCAACCACATCCACCTGCGTGACGGGACTTGTAACACTTCCCACGGTTTCAACGTGGAGCGTGTTCGGGCAGGTCGTCATTCTGCTTCTCATACAGATCGGCGGTCTTGGTATCATCACCATTATGTCGGGACTGATGCTTCTTCTTAATAGAAAAATGGGTATCGGCGACCGATTGCTCATTCAGGATGCCTTCAATCTCAATACGATGGCAGGGCTTGCAAGGTTCGTTAAGAACGTACTGTTCGGAACGCTTGTTATCGAGGGTATCGGGGCTGTCTTGTATATGCTCGTCTTTATTCCTGAGTTTGGCACAAGGGGCATCTGGATGTCGGTATTCAATTCGGTTTCCGCCTTTTGTAACGCAGGCATTGATATTATCGCGGAAAACAGCCTTTGCAATTACGCAACCAATCCCTTGATCAATACCGTGAC
>JAZNYU010000069.1:0-6853 GCA_045594605.1 Eubacteriales bacterium | reverse complement strand
GAGAAACCGATGTCGAGCTACCGCTTTATTTCCAAAGAGTTGATTCAAAAAGGTTGGTCGGGAGACAAAAAATACTGCGCCATTGACGAGCACGGCAACAAATTTTTACTCCGCGTTTCTCCTATCGAGCAATACGAACGTAAGAAAAGCGAATTTGAACTGATGCAGCAAGTGGCGGCTCTTGGCATTCCTATGTGCGAGCCATTAGAGTTTGGCACTTCTGACGAAGGTGTCTACTCTGTTCAAACTTGGATCAACGGAATAGATGCCGAGGAAAACATTCACCGTTTTTCGAATGAAGAGCAATATTCCTATGGCTTTGCATCAGGGCAAATTCTAAAGGAAATTCACAAAGTCCCTGCTCCCAAGGAGTGCGAAGATTGGGAAGTCTTTTTCAACCGCAAGGCAGATCGCAAGATCAAAATGTATGCGGAATGCCCCATCAAATGCGAGAATGGTCAGGCATTCATTGACTATATCAACGCCAACAGACACCTGCTCAAGGGTCGCCCCAGAACCTATCAGCACGGCGATTATCATATTGGAAACATGATGATCGGTGAGGACAAAAAGCTCTTTGTCATTGACTTTAACAGAAATGATTTTGGAGACCCGTGGGAAGAATTCAACCGTATTGTTTGGTGCGCGCAAGCTGCTCCCCACTTTGCCAGCGGCATGGTGGACGGATATTTTGATAAAAACATTCCTATGGAATTTTGGAAATTGCTTGCTCTCTATATTGCCAGCAATACGCTTTCCTCTGTCCCGTGGGCGATTCCGTTTGGAGAAAAAGAAATTGGTGTTATGCTCAATCAAGCAAGGGATGTTCTATCCTGGTATGACAATATGAAAACCCCCGTGCCGAGTTGGTATGTGGGGACAAAAAACGTTTCTTTTTGAGCAAACAAATATAAAATACGCACTTTCTATTGACAAACTGTCAAAAATGGTGATATAATTCTCTTGATATAGAGTTCCTTTTTGAAAGGAGTTATGATTTATGAAAAATGGATTTTTGAAGGTTGCCGCTGCCACTCCCATGGTGCGCGTGGCTGACACAAAAGCAAATGCCGAGGCACATATCGCGCTGGCGCAAAAAGCGTATGGCGAGGGTGTGCGCGTGTTGGTGTTCCCTGAGCTCTCGCTTACGGGCGCGACCTGCGGTGATCTCTTTACAAACAATACCCTTTTGCAGGGTGCGCAAGATGCACTCAAGGCGTATCTGGACGCCACCCAAGAATTGGATATGGTATCGGTTGTGGGACTTCCCTTTGCTGCTCATGCAAAGGTCTACAACACCGCCGCAGTCTGCCACAGAGGCAACCTTTTGGGCCTTGTAACGGGACGCAAGGTTGACGAGCGTCATTTTGCATCCGCGCCCGACTTTGTAGAAGAAGTATCCTTTGCAGGCGAGCAGGTTTCTCTTGGCACAGAGCAGATATTCGAGTGCGAAACAATGCCCTCTTTGACGCTTGCCGTCGAGATCGGTGCGGATCTGCACACGCTTTATGCGCCCTCGCTCTCTCACAGTGCGGCAGGTGCAACGCTCATCTGTCACCCTGCGGCAATGCCTGAAATCGTGGGTAAAAAGCCCGCACTTGATGTGATCCTTGCGGCGCATACTGCGCGCACCCATACCGCTTATATCACCTCTCTTGCAGGTGATGGCGAGTCCACCACCGACAACGCCTTTGGCGGCAAAAAGCTGGTGGTTGAGAATGGTGAAGTCGTGGCAGAGTCCACTCCCTTTGACGGAAGCGATCTTCTCATTACCGAGATCGACCTTGAAAGAGTGATGCTCGACCGTCGACGCGCAAACCTCGTTGACCCCGGCAGCTGTCACACGGTCGTTCCCTTTTCTCTTTCCCTTTGCGAAACAAAGCTGACACGAAAGCTTGATGCCACACCTTTTTTCCCGGTAGCGCCCGCTGAGCTTGCCGCACACTGCGAGCGCGTGATTGCCATTCAAGCGGCAGGACTGCGCACGCGCATTGTGCGTGCTTATGCAAAAAAGATCGTGATCGGTATTTCGGGCGGTCTGGATTCTACCCTCGCCCTTTTGGTGATGGTGCGCGCAATGGATGCTCTTGGACGTCCGCGTAGCGACATCATTGCCGTAACCATGCCCTGCTTTGGCACCACCGCAAGAACCAAAAACAATGCGACGGTTCTTTGCGAGGGGCTTGGCGTTGATTTTCGTTGCGTGAACATCTTTGATGCCGTTAACGTACACTTCCGCGACATTGGGCATGATCCCGAGCTTCGTGATGTCACCTATGAGAATGCGCAGGCGCGCGAGCGCACGCAGGTGCTCATGGACATTGCCAACGATTGCGGTGGTATGGTCATTGGTACGGGCGACCTCTCCGAGTTGGCGCTTGGTTGGGCGACCTACAACGGCGACCATATGTCGATGTACGGCGTGAATGCTTCCCTGCCAAAAACCTTGATCGGTCACGTGGTCAGACATTGCGCAAACGAGGCAAAGGAAAACGGACAGGACACGGTTGCCGCGGCGCTTTATGACATCCTCGACACGCCCGTTTCGCCTGAGCTGCTCCCTGCGGATGCCGACGGCAAGATCGCACAAAAAACCGAGGATTTGGTTGGTCCCTACGAGCTGCACGATTTTTATCTGTATTATATGATCCGTTACGGCTTTACTCCTCGTAAGCTCTACCGTATGGCACAGAACGCATGGGGGGGAAAATATGACGACGAAGTGCTCAAAAAGTGGCTGCAGGTATTCCTCAAGCGCTTCTTCGCACAACAGTTTAAGCGTTCCTGCCTGCCCGACGGCCCCGGAGTCGGTGAGATCTCGCTCTCGCCCAGAGGCTCTTGGCAAATGCCCTCCGACGCCGCAAGCACGTTGTGGCTCGCCGAGGTCGAAAAGCTCTAAAAACAATATTCTTTGCAAAACGATAGCCCCGAGGGATTCCCTCGGGGCTGGTTTTTGTGCGTTATTGTCTTGTATCAATCAAAACAAAATACAGAGGAACAGAATTGAGTATTTGACCGGTCTGGTCGAGAATCTCGATTTTGATCATTAAGCTCAAACTACCTTTGTTTTGGCTCATTTGCTGATCAAAGGAGTTGAACCCAATCGTTCCTGCATATTCGGTACCACTTTTTACGGTCAATTCTCCCTTTTGCGTGGTATTCGTATATACGTCATCGGAATTCTTTGCATAGAGGGCTGCCCTGATCTCCCACCCCTCCTCAAGAGGAGCACCAAGAGAAACATTAAAATTGAAAGACGTAAATATGCCCTTTCCTGCTTCATCTATGCCCAGATATTGGGGAAGTTCCCCATCAAAAGAAACATGGATGACTGGCTTTACAGTTTGTGTTACCGTGTAAGCAAGCGATGCTTGGGCTAAGAATCCTCCTTGAGGAGTTGTTCTGACCGCCGTTGCAGAGGCGTAGAGTCGAACATCAAACTCAAAAGTAGTATTCTGATTGGGTAACATACCCGACAACAAGGTGATTACCAACTCGCCATCTCCCGAAGCAAGCAGTGCAACAGTGAATTTTCCGTCAATTAAGGAATAAGTTTTGATGGAGTTTCCAATTCTGACCTGTAATCTTGCATCTGCGGGAAGAGCTGCAACATCTTTAGGTGTAATAACCAAAATGCCGCACGTATTATCCCACTTAGAAAGACCGGCGTCATCATGAGGACTGTAAGCAAATTGATAAGAGAGAGATTGTGTCAGACCAGTTCCGCTCTGCGTACCGATTGCAAAGGTCGGCGTATCTACAAGCTGAATATTCTCACTCTTGGAAACGTTTGGAACACTTATTGCTTTCCCTTCAGATACACCGGGAGCACCGGAAACGACACCAAGAGAAAGCGTTGGATACTCAGGAGTTGCCTCAAAGGAAGTATTGATGGCAACACCGTTTATTTTCGTTTCACAGTCCGAAAAATCCACAATAAATTGGAGCGTGAAGTTTTGTTTACCATCGCAGCTAAAATAGGTACTTTGCGTACCCATACGGATAAAGTCGCTCAAGAGGACCTTATCAACAGCTGTTTTTGCAGTATAGCTCCAATACGAGAGATCGGTGTAGTCCACCATAATGATGGTCGTACCGGCCGGAACTGCGGTGCTAAAGAGAATGGCCGGTTCGGAATAGTTTTTATAATTCTTAACGTCGAAGCAAACGGTATAGGCGGAATCGCGGCTGATCTTGACGTCGTCCTCGCCCTTTGT
This sequence comes from Eubacteriales bacterium, assembly GCA_045594605.1. Classification (GTDB taxonomy): domain Bacteria; phylum Bacillota; class Clostridia; order Oscillospirales; family CAG-272; genus UMGS1865. Next base: position 2,636 of record JAZNYU010000069.1, on the reverse strand, counting down.
AATGGCGTTTTCGAATTCTTCGTTCTTAACAACCGAAGAATCAACGATCACCTTTTTCTCCGCGCCGGTGAAGAGGATGTCAATTGTAATACCGTTATACGAACTACCATCTGCGATATTACGGATTTGAAGAGTCCACTCTTCACTACCGATATCGGTGCTCTCAATGGTTGGGTGCTGATAACCACTAACATCGGTTCCCTCGTTTTTGGGTATGATCGTTATCTTTGCATCAACGTTATAGATATAATAACCACTGGTAGGAACCAAAGTAACAAAAATACCTTCTTGCTTGCCATCCTTATCGTAGGGGTCTACACGTGAATGGTTAAGACCGTTTTGAGAGTCGGTGTGAATCACGATCGTTACATCAGCGGTCCAAACAACGGTTTTGGTTCCTCGGATAGCCTGCGAAGGATAATAGTTATCCGTTTCTGCATAGCGAACGTCTACGTAATAGTTGGTCCATGCAACAGACAGCTCTTGTGTGGGAGAACTACTCCACTTGATCCAGCCACTTGTTTGCAAGACGCCATCCTGATACCACGAGAACTGATACTCGGTTTCAATATCCGATTCTGCATCGGTTATCTTGATGATGTTTACGTCATCCGCATTACCTTCACCCTTTGTATCAACAGTAACCTCATACTGAGGCGTTACAGGGGTTTCGGTTCTTTGTGCCCTATCAATGATCAGATCTGCAGAAAGCGTGTAGGTCTTATTGTCGTAAGTGATCTTTACGCTTACGGTATATTTTCCTGCGTTTTCGGGGGCATCCGGGGTAGGACCGTAAGTGCTGTTGTTATTTGGTGTACCGCTATACGAAACAACGACGCTCTTCCACAGTTCCACAGGCGTATATCCATTGTGGGAAATGGATTGATAAACAGGGTCTACTACATGCTTTGTTCCTTCTTTGTAGACCGTATTCACGGCTTCAAGCAGGAGTGACTCTGTATACGCTTGGCAGCTGCACACACGCTGGGCAGAGCTTTCGGTAGCCGTAAAGTCATATTTGGTTCCCACGTGATCACAAATTATCCACTCGGCAACCAATGTGATTTTGGTAATTTCGGAATTCTCTGGCCAAGTAAAGGCTTGACCATCTGTAAAGATAGTATCTGCATCGGGAGTACCTGCAGGCGCATCGACCCAATGCCAAACAACAAACTTATACGCATAAACGGTATATCCGTTGGGTATCAGATTTTGCTCTTTGCCATATTCAAAATACTGGTAGGGCTCATCATAAGAGCTACCGAAGTCGTCTACACCGGGTAAAAATTCGATGGTATACTGAAGCATCTCCCACATAGCGTGGAAAATCAAGTTACCCGTATCATAAATCACGGCACCGCCAATGTGTATCGCGCCGGTTTCTTCCAACTTCCAACCGCCCATGTCATATCCGGGACGGACGTACATATTGGAAAGAACCGTGTGCGATGAGGGGTTGGATTCATCAATCAGAACGTATCGGCTGGAGCCCGGAGTGTTTTCATAGTACAGAATAACACGTCCGGTTCCACCATCGCGTAGATCCTTAAAGAAGTCGCCAACGATATCCCCTTCTCCTTGGGTAACGTCAACGGTTACGTGTTCGTTGAAGATTGGGTTATCACGAGCTCCGCTCAGGGTTACGCGACCACCGGTGACGTGGATAGAGGAATTGATCTCCATCTTTCCAAAGTCAGATTCACCGTTGGGACCTTTACTTGTAATGTTAAGCGTACCGCCGTCTACCATCATAAAGTTACTGGTGGAGACGCCGTCCCCCACTTTATTGTCTTTTTCAACAAGGCAGTACATATTCATGACGGCATCATACGAGCCGGCAAGATAAATTGCGCCGCCACTGGTTTGGGAGAGATTATTTTGAATGATGGGACAAGTTTCGGTTTTTGTGTCATCGCCCGTCAGCTTGTGAGTGCCTGCATCACAATCCTTGTGATTGGTGCAAGAGCCGATGGTGATGACAAATTTTATACCGTTTTGACCGTAAACACCCAGCGCACCACCATTTTTGCCTGCGGTGTTATGAGTGATTGAGCCTGAACGAATGGTAATATCGGTGTTTGCTTGCGAGGACGAAACGTAAATTGCACCGCCGTCGCCGGTTAGTGCACGGTTATACGTCAGCTCACCACCGGTCATAGTATAGTTACCGTTGGAGATACAGAAGGCACCGCCGTTTACAGTTGCGGTATTTTGTGTAATTACGCCACCTGTGACAATGACACTTCCGTTTGCCACAAGAGCACCTGCACCGTTGAGTGCGGTATTCCCCGACATAGCACCACCGGACATGGTAAAGGAACCGCCTGCAAGATATGCTGCACCACCGTCGGTGGATGCAACATTTGCACGGATAGTAGCATTGCCCTCTACCGTCATAGAACCGCCGGCGAGGTATGCACCTGCGCCGTTGATGGCTTTGTTACTTGAAATATCAGCATCTCCACTTACAGAAAGCGAACCTGCATTGATATATACAGCACCGCCGCTTTCATTTGCGGTGTTTTGTGTGATGGAACCACCGGACATGGTCATATCACCGCCGTCGATATAAACTGCTCCGCCTTTTTGTGCTTTGCAATCTTGAATGGTGCCACCGGTCATATTAACGTTACCGC
>JAZNYU010000068.1:0-3605 GCA_045594605.1 Eubacteriales bacterium | reverse complement strand
CCAACGTGATGTTTTTGGCGTATCCCGTTATCAACGTCGCATCGCATAAGGGCTCCTATCTCAATTTGTTCTCAAAGAGGGAAGAGGACCTGACCGAAGAGGTGCAAGCGCTGCTCAACCTTGAAAACCAAGTTAGCAAAGCTACACCGCCCACCTTTTTGTGGCATACAAGATCGGATTCTACCGTCCCTGCAAAAGCCTCTTTGGATTTTGCATCGGCACTGGCAGAAAAGCGGGTTCCTTATGAGCTTCGAATCTGGAGCGGTGACCGTCACGGCACGGGACTGGGCAACTACGTCACCGAGCCGCAATCTGCGCCTCTGACTCCACATCCGTGCGCATCTTGGGTACAGGAATCGGTGGATTTCTTCTTCAAAAACGTATAAAACTCTAAAAAATCCCTGTCGATCGGCAAATCGGCAGGGGATTTTTTTGTTTCTCACAAAAAACTTGATAATTTTTTGACAAAAACATAATTTTTTCTCGAAAAACTATGGACATTTTTAAAATTATATAGTATAATAAGATGTCCAATTATGTGAACAACGCGAAAAACAGCAAAAACGTAAGGTTTTTCGTGTCACTCGTTCCGACATTAAACTATTTCAGGAGGTTCAAATCATGAAAAAGAAATTGACTACGGTCGATTTTCACGGAACAAAAGAGCAGGAAGAAAAGCTGCTTGCCGTTATCGAAAAGCACGCCGGCGAAAAGGGCGCTATGATGCCTATTCTGCAGGAAGCACAAGAGATCTACGGTTATCTGCCTTATGAGGTTCAGGAAATCATCGCCCTGAAGACCGGCGTATCTCTGGAAGAGATCTTCGGTATCGTTTCCTTCTACGCACAGTTTAAGCTCAATCCCGACGGCCAATATGCTATCGCAGTTTGCCTCGGTACCGCTTGCTACGTAAAGGGCTCCGGCGACATCATCAACGCAATTTCCGAAAAGCTTGGCGTTGCCATTGGCAGCACCTCTCCCGATGGAAAGTACTCCATCGAAGCAACCCGTTGCATCGGTGCTTGCGGTCTGGCTCCCGTTCTTACCGTTAACGGTGAGGTTTACGGCAGACTGACGGTTGACGACGTCGATTCCATTCTTGCAAAATATAAATAATCCTAACATCTGAAAGGCCGGAAAAACGCTTATGAAAATTTCTCAAATTCAAGAGCTCTTAGAGGCTGAGGTCGTTTGCGGCGGCGATCAACTCGACAGGGAAGTTGCTTCTGCTTGCGGAAGCGATATGATGAGTGACGTTCTCGCATACGTAAAGGATCAGGCAGTTCTGCTTACGGGACTTGTCAATCCGCAGGTGGTCAGAACCGCAGAGATGATGGATATGGTCTGCGTCGTATTCGTGCGCTCCAAATCTCCCACCTTGGAAATGATCACGCTGGCACAAGAGCACGGCATGGTACTTTTAAAAACGCGCAAGAGAATGTATGAGGCTTGCGGAAAGCTTTATGCGGCAGGCCTTGGCGCAAAAGGAGCAACCGTATGAGTGAGGCTGTTCGTTTTCATTTTACAGTAGACGGCGATGATTTTACATCAGCAGGGCAGGCATCGGTGCAGGTCAAAAAGAATCTGCGTCAGCTTGGCATCTCTCCAGAGATCATCCGCAAGGTATCTATTGCAATGTATGAGGGCGAGATCAATATGGTTATTCACGCCGGAGGCGGCGAGGCTGACGTACTGATTTATGAGGATCGCATTGAGATCCACCTCATCGATAACGGCCCCGGCATTGCCAACATTGATCTCGCAATGCAAGAAGGATTTTCCACCGCTCCCGACAACATCCGCTCCCTCGGATTTGGCGCGGGCATGGGACTCCCCAATATGAAGCGTTATTCTGACTCTATTACAATCGATTCAGCCCTCGGCAAGGGAACCAAAATTTTGATGACAGTCAACCTTTCCTAATTTTCCTAAATTTTCAACAAGGAGTTACAGTCACCAATGAATACGTATGAGCATTCTGTTTCCTTAGACGTTTCGAGATGCACGGGGTGTACAATGTGTCTCAAACGTTGCCCGACCGAGGCAATACGGATCAAGGACGGCCACGCCATCATCAATCCCGACAGGTGCATTGATTGCGGCGTATGTATTCGTTACTGTCCTAACAATGCCAAAAAGGCAACCTACAGCAAGCTGGATGCCGTAATGAAGTATAAATGGAAGGTCGCACTTCCCGCACCTACACTTTACGGTCAGTTTGAGGAGCTTGAAGACATTGACTACGTTCTGCAAGGCCTGCTTGATATCGGCTTTGATGACGTGGTAGAGGTTTCGCAGGCGGCGGAGCTCGTTTCCGCTTACACGCGTCTTTACCTCAAAAACGAAAGTGTCATCAAGCCCGTCATCAGCTCGGCTTGCCCGGTCGTTCTGCGTCTCATTTCGCTGCGCTATCCAATGCTCAAGGAGCACATCATGCAAATGCTCCCGCCTATGGAGATCGCCGCACGAATGGCGCGGGATAAGGCAAAACGCGAACACCCCGAACTCACCGATGACGATATCTGCATCTGCTTCATCTCTCCGTGTCCTGCAAAGGTCTCTTACGTAAAGAACGGCTTTGGAGAATACAAGAGCGAGGTAGACGAGGTCTTGTCCATCAGTGATATCTATTTTAATCTCATCAACGTGATGCGTCGTGAGAGCACACCGATCCCGTTCTCCCGTTCGGGCATGATCGGCATCGGCTGGGCAACCTCGGGCGGCGAATCCTCGGCAATCTTCAACGATAAGTATCTGGCGGCAGACGGCATCGAAAACGTCAACCGCGTGCTGGATCAGTTGGAGAACGGCAACATCTCCACGCTTGAGTTCATCGAGCTCAACGCCTGCCCGGGCGGTTGCGTTGGCGGTGTTATGGCACTGGAAAATCCCTTTGTTGCCAAGGCAAGATTGCAAACCTTGCGCCGCTATCTGCCGGTATCGCAAACCTATTTGAGTGATGATGAGAAGGAATATATTCCTGAATATTACTTTTTTGAAAATATGCCTACCTACCGTCCCATTCAACGCCTGAGTGAAAACTTTGCGGAGTCCCTTCGTATGATGTCGGATATCCAAAAGCTGCGTGACGTTCTCCCCGGAATTGATTGCGGTGCCTGTGGTGCTCCCACCTGCCGCGCTTTTGCCGAGGACGTTATCAGAGGCAACGTAGGGCGCGACAGTTGTCCGGTAGAAAAAAGCAAACGTTTGGACCAGCAAAGCAAACAAGAGGAGGGCAAGTAAATGAAAGTTTGTGATATAGCCGAAAAGCTTTCCCTCAAGCCTCTTTCCTTGGCGGACAGCTCCCGCGAGGTGACCGGTGTTTACATTGGCGATCTGCTTAGCTGGGTGATGGGACGTGCCGATTGCGGCGACGCTTGGATCACCATTATGTCCAATATCAATATCGTAGCGGTCGCATCCTTGGCAGATGTTGCCTGCATCATTTTGGCAGAAGGGGTCGAGCCTGACGAACACGTCTGTGCCACCGCACTGCAAAAGGGAATCAACATCTTCACCTCGGAAAAAACTGCATATCAGCTTGCCGCTTCTTTGGCGGAGTGCCTGCAGTGAACCGATACTACTACGATTTTCACATTCATTCC
>JAZNYU010000067.1:0-15863 GCA_045594605.1 Eubacteriales bacterium | reverse complement strand
GACGAGAGGGAAGCTTGCTTGTCAGCGAGGCGGCGAAGATTGCTCCGTGAGCGCTGCGCAACGCGCAGCAAAGCCGCAGGCTTTTGCGCTCACAGGAGTATAGTTCAAATCTTCATAATATACGGCATATCCATTAGGATATGCTGCATTTTTCTTTGGTCGGAGAAGAGAGATTCACTCCTCCGTGTCGCTGCTCGCAAAGCGAGCGTTCGGCGCAGATAATCGAGCAAGACGAGGGGGCAAGCTCGCTTGTCAGCGAGGCGGCGAAGGTTGCTCCGCGAGCGTTGCGACATAGTCGCAACATAGCGCGAAGCGCCAAACGCCACAAGCGTTTGTGGCTCGCAAGGAGTAGAGTTCAAATCGTCGTCTAACGCGATTGCAGACGAGCGCGTAGCGCGAAGTTGAGTTCGTAAATCTCTCCTCCGGAGCTGTGTAAATAATATTTTATGGCGGCCTTCTTTTCGTTGGTGGCACCGGTTGCTCCCGCGGCGGCTCGTCAGAGACGAGCGTAGTGCGCAGCACCAAGAACGCTTGCGTTCTTGCCCCGCGGAGAGTAGAGTTCAAATCTCCTGCACATTTCTCTCTTTTTTCTCCTTCTTGACATTTTGGGAAAAATCTGTTAGAATATAATTAAGTCTGCCCTGATATAGGGACAGCCGGAAAGGAATTTTTTATGAACGCAAACGGAAAGCTCAGTGTTTTGACCAAGATGAAATACGGTGTTGGAGACTTTGGCTTGGCGATTGTTACGGCAATGCTGCAATTCTCAATGCTCTTTTATTACACCGACATCGTTGGTGTCAATCCTGCCTTGGCAGGCACTGCCATTTTGATTGGCAAAGTTACCTGGGACCTTGTAAACGATACCCTGTTTGGCTATCTTGAGGACAAAACCAAATCGAGATGGGGTAAACGCAGACCGTACCTCATTTTTGGTGCTCTGCCCTTTGCGCTCTCCTTTTGGGGCGTGTTCTCTATCCCGCAAGGAATTCAAAACGAATTCGTCAGCATCCTTCTCATTGTTGGCAGCTTTATTCTGTTTGATACCTTCCACACTCTCACTGCAACCGCATACTCGGCAATGACTGCCGAGATCACCGAGGACTACAACGAGCGCACCTCGCTTTCCACCTACCGTATGGTATTTTCGGTCATCGGTTACATTGCAGGCGCAGGACTGAGCGGAACCTTGGCAGGCGTGTTCAGCAACGTCTTTGGCATCAGCATTCACCAAGGTTGGAGTGTAGTCGGTCTTGTATTCGGTGTGCTTGGCGGCATCTCTATGCTCATCCCCGGTCTCTTCCTCAAGTACGAGCCCGCGGTTGAAAGCAAGCCCAGCGAGCTCCCTCCCTTCAAGTCGATCATCTCCACTTTTAAAAACAAGCCCTTTGTCAGCTACATCATCGTTACCTCCATTATGTCCATCAGCTTTACCATGGTAACGGCTATGCTCAACTATTACATCAATCATCAGCTCCATATGGAAGAATCCGGTCTCTTGGTTATGCTTGCCATGATGGGTACGCTGGCTATCTTTTTGGTTCCCTGCGGCATTCTTTCGGGCAAGATCGGCAAGGCAAAAACCTATGCGGTGGGTCTTACCATTGCATCGGCTGCGCTCATCGTGGTATTCTTTATGCCCGTTGGCCCCAGCCCCCTGATCTTTGTTTTGGCAGCGATCGCAGGTCTTGGCTTCTCGGCGCAATGGGTCTGCCCCCACTCGATGATCCCCGACGTTATTGAATACGACGAGTTGATGACCGGTGAGCGCCGCGAGGGCGTTTACTACGGTGTGCACGCCACCTCGGGTAAGATCACCGGTGCGCTGGCATCCGCCGCTTGCGGTTGGGGCTTGGAGCTTGGTCGTTACGTAGAAAACAGCAGTACGCAGCCCGACAGTGCCCTGTTGGCAATTCGTATTCTGTTTGCCCTGCTCCCCGCAATCTTCTTGCTCATCTGTGTTCCTCTGCTTCTTAAATATCCCATCACGCGCGAGAGCCACAGTGAGGTCATGCGTCAGCTTGCCGAAAGAAGAGCACAAAAAACAGACACAGAGGAGACTGCCGAATGAAAATAACGATTATTGGTGCCGGTCTTGGCGGACTGACCTTTGGTGCGCTTGCCGCGCGCGACGGTCATCAGGTTGAAATTTACGACAAGAACCAAAAACCCGGCGGCGTTGTTGCCCTGTTTGAAAAGGACGGCTACAAATTTGAGCAAGGTCCACTGCTTCTTGGCGATATGCTGGAGGGCGAGCCGATTTACGAGCTGTTTGACTCCCTTGGAATCCATCTGGACACCGTCAGAGCCGACAGAGACATCGTAATGCCCGACTACGATATGATCACCCCCGCAGAATATAAGGGTCCCTATTGGCGTCGCGACAGACTCATTGAACTCTTCCCCGAGGAAAAGCAAGGCATTCTCAAATACTACAAATTTTACGATGACGTCATGCATTTGCGCTATATCGCATCGCAAAAGCAAACTCCCTTGCACAAGCTGCAATTGGCGCTTGCATTCCTCAAGGTAAAAAAATACGCCTCGATGAATGCAGACGAGCTGACCAGATATTTCTTCAACTCCGAAAAGATCAGAACCCTCTACACCGGTATTCTTGCCGACTTTTGCGCTGACCCCTCGGAAGCCGAGGGTCTTGCCGTTGTGTTCACCAACTTTGAGACGGCATTTGACAAGCGCATTCCGCTTGACAAAAACGGCAAAAAGTACTACCCCGGCTTTTGCTACGTCAAGGGTGGATGCCAAAAGATCCCCGAGGCACTTGCCGATTACATCACCGCGCACGGCGGAAACATCCATTACGGCAAGGTCGTAGAAAAGGTTCTCATTAAGGATAAAGTCGCACACGGCATTCGTCTTGTGGGCGGCGAGGAGATTTTAAGCGACCTCGTTGTCGGTTGCGGTGCAGGACGCGATTTCTTCTTCGATGCCGTCGGTCGTGAGCATCTGGATGCGGAGTACCTCAACGTTCTTGACACCTTCCGCCCGATGGAAGCAGTATTTATGCTGCACCTGGGCGTGGACATTGACCCGATGGAGCACTTGCGCGCCGCTCTCGTTTACTGCTACGGCATGTACGATCTGCACGCCGCAACCGAAAAGCTCCGCGCCGGCGAATACCACGAGGGTGACGACGGGTATCTCATCTTCGTTCCCTCGGATCACGCCGAGGATTTTGCTCCCGAGGGCAAGCATTGCGTAACCATCTACACCGTTGCGCCCGACACACTCAAGGACGGTAACTGGGAATCCCGCAAGGAAGAATATGCCAAAAAGCTGATCTCTCTTGCCGAAAAGCAGATCCCCAACCTCTCTGAGCACATCACCACCATGCAAATTATGACGGCGAGAGACTATTCCCTTTACACACACATGAAAAAATCCTCGTTTGGCGGTGTTGTACCGATCAGAGGGCAAAAGAACCCAGCACACAAAACACCTGTTGAAGGTTTGTGGTTTGTGGGTCAACAATCCGAAAACGCAGGCGGCGTTGGTGCCGTCATTCTCGGTGCAAAAGCCGCTTACGAAAAAGCGTTTAAAAAGTGATACCTATGCTCAAAAAAACCTTTTTTCCTTGTTTGCTCATTCTGGCAATTTTGCTCGTCTGCGTCTCCTGCAGACCTATAACCCCACCCTCGGTTGAGAGCGGTAACGAAGAGCTTGTACTCCTGACGCAGCGCGATCAAAGGCTGAAGGTGCTGCAATTTACCGATATGCATTTTGGTGAGGAAGGCACTACCTATCACAACGCAGACGTGAAGCGAACGCTTGCCTTTATCGATTACGCCATCAAAACAGAGCAGCCCGACCTGATCGTTCTGCTTGGCGACAATATGATGTCGCAGGGCGTTAAGGGGGCTAAGTTTTTGGTGGAGACCTTCGATCAGTACAAAATTCCCTACACGCTCATTTATGGCAACCACGATGCCGAAACCTATCAACTCAATCACAAAAAATCCGACGTATCCCGCTATCTGGAAAACTGCGACTCCCCCTATCTGCTTTACAAATCGGGGTTTGTGCAGGAAGGAAAAGAAAATCGCTACGGCAATTTTTCAATCTCTCTTCGAGATGAGGAAAGCCGCGAGCTGATTGGCGCGTTTGTCCTGTTGGATACAGGAACCTATGACTACGAGGCGGATCGCTACCAAACAATCACCCAAGAGCAAATTGCTTGGTATGAAGCAGAGATCGCTCGCTTGAACGCGATCTACGGTGAACAATCCCAAAACGTGCTCGGTACGGTTCCCACCATCACCTACGGGCATATGCCGCTGCCAAAGTTTGGCGAGGCATATCAAAAAGCCAGCAATAACGATGGCGCTGAATTCATCTATTATCAAAAGCTTTCGGGTTGGGTACTCGGCGGAGCGAGTAGCTCCCCCGACGGTGTGGAAGATAGCTTTTTTGATGCCATGAAAAAGATGCAGAGCGCAAAGGCGTATATTTGCGGTCACTATCACATGGTCACCTGCCACGTCAAGATGGACGGCATTATTTTGGGCTTTTGCCCACAAACGGGCTTCACCCACAATTCCACCCGTCCCTGCAGTACGTTTTCTTACACGATAGGTGCTGACTTTGAAATGGATCTGCACCTTGTTGTCGAGCCGCAGAGCGCGGATTGAGTCTTTCTTTCATCGTTACCGTAAGCAAATAACAAAAGCCGCAAGATCCGTTTGGAGATTGCGGCTTTTGTTTTGCAAAAGGCAAAACTGCTTTTTTCATCTTTCTTTGACATTTTTTACGCTCCGCACTTGACATCGCGCGCGTAGTATATTATAATAAATGTGTCTTTGCAAAAATTTAAAAAAGGAGATGCACACCATGAGACACACCAAAAGACTTCTCTCTTTGTTGTTGGCGCTTTTGATGCTTTCAACCACGCTCTTTGCAACGGGTTGCGACGTATCCTCTATCATCAACGGCTTCCTCAACAACTCCGAAGAGACGACCACCCCCGAGGACGTAACCTCGACCCCTGAGGCAACCACCCCCGACAACACCACTCCCGATGCTACAACTCCCGAGCCCCCCGTTATCATCGATCCTCCCTCCGTATTCGACGATATCGAGTTCAGCGATCCCGCAGTTGTCATTCCCCAAGCCTACGCACTGGCAAGTGGCGCGGTTATGGAAGGCACTTGGACTCTCAAGGGTCAGATCATTGAATCCCAAGGCTTCAACGCCCAATACGGTGACATCTCCGTTACCATCGTAGTAGAAGGCTACGAGGACTTCCCCCTCTTCTGCTACCAGATCAAGAACGACGCCGACAAGATCGAGGTTGGCGATTACATTGCCGTTCAAGGTACCATTAAGAACTACAAGGGCACCATTGAATTTGAAAGACCCGTTATGCTCGCATACGAAAAAGGCGAGCTGCCCCCCGATCCTCCTTCCGAGGGCTATGACGAGGTCGTATGTGACGATCCCGCAGTTGTCATTCCTCAAGCTTATGCACTGGCATCCGGCGCCGCTATGGAAGGCACATGGACGCTCAAGGGTCAGATCATTGAAGCCGAAAGCTACAACAGCCAATACGGCGATATTTCCGTTACCTTTGTTGTAGAAGGCTATGAGGATTACCCCATCTACTGCTACCAGATCAAAAAGGATGCCGACAAGATCGGTCTTGGCGACTACATTGCAGTAAGAGGTAAGATCAAGAATTACCAAGGCACCGTTGAGTTTGAAAGACCCGAGCTTTTGGCTTACAAGGACGGCACCCTTGCTCCCTCTATCGACATCGAGCCTAAGCCCGGCACAGGACTTGCAGAGGGCTACAACGTCATTACCATTGAACAGGCTCTTGAAATTGCAAAGCTTGCTGACGGCACCATCACTCCCAGATACTACATTCTTGCCACCGTTGCTACCGTTACCAATGGGGCATACGGCGCTATGTATATTGAAGACGAGACCGGTTCTATTTCGGTTTACGGCACCTACAGTGAGGACGGCAAGATCGGTTATGCCGATATGAAGAACAAGCCCACCAAGGGCGACCTCGTTCTGCTCTCTTGCACTCTGCAAACCTACAACGGCAATCCCGAGGTTCAAAACGCAAGACTGATCGCTTTCCAAAAGGTCGTTATCGACGATAGCATCTACACCGAAATGAGCATTGAGGAAGCCCGCAACGCAAAAGAGGGCGAGCTTGTTAAGGTTACCGGTGTTGTTGCACAGATCACCTATGCTTCCGGTTTTGTTCCCAACGGCGTTTACCTCGTTGACAAGACCAACTCCATTTACGTATTTGACTCTGACCTTGCAGCTGCTGTAGAGGTTGGCAACACCGTTACCGTTCTTGCAGAAAAGACCTGGTGGATCCTTGATTCCGAGGTTGCAAATGCAAACAAGTTTGGCTACAAGGGCTGCAACCAACTGGCTGATGCTTGGTTGCTCCAAAACGATGAATACATCTCCGAGCCCGATTACTCCTGGGTAACCGAGAGCACCGTTAAGGAAATTCTGGCAACTCCCTTTGATACCGACATCACCACCACCATCTACAAGGTGACTGCGCTGGTGAAGGAATCCATCGGTCAGGGCTTTATCAACTACTACATTGATGACCTTGACGGTATTACCGGTTCCTACGTTTACACCCAATGCAACGGCGGCGACCTTGATTGGCTCAAGGAATTTGACGGCAAGTTCTGCACCGTTTACCTCTCTGTTATCAACGCAAAAAGCACCGCAACCGGATGCAACTGGCGCTTTAAGGTACTGAAGGTCGTTGACGAGGGCTTTACCTTTGATAAGGCTGACGCTCCTCAATACGCACTCGATTACCACGCACTTGAACAGTTTGAATCCAAGTACACCGCTGACCCCGTACAAGAGCTTTTGACCTCTGTTTCCTCTGAGCTCCTCGGCTTTGAGAACGTGCTCCTCTCCTATGCTTCCGACAACCTCTCCATCGTTTACTTCGAGAACGTTGACGGCAAGATCATTATGCACTGCGGCCAGACCTACGGCGTAGCAAACGTAACCGTTACCGCAACGCTTGGCGACAAGACCGTCAGTGTCACCATTCCCGTTGAGAACGCTGAGCCTCCCAAGTTCGACTATATCACCGTTGGTGAGGCAATTGACGCGCAGGACGAAGAGATCATTACCGTTAAGGGTATTGTCGGTCCTTCTCTTGTCAACCAGCTCGGCTTCTACCTCTTTGGTGAGGACGGCAGTGTGATCGCAGTAAAGGTTTTGGATAAGACTCAATTTGAAGGTCTCTCCATCGGCAACGAGGTCATCCTTACCGGTAAGCGCGAGATCCAAAAGAAGGACGACGCAGCTACCAACTACTACGGTCAAACCTGCATCGAAGATGCTACCATTGACGTAAACTTCAAGGGTGACCACGATTACCCCACCAACAAGTTCATCACCGATAAGACCATTGCAGAGATCACGCAATATCCTATCACCGATGACCACACCACCGAGATCTACGTTCTTACCGGCACCCTGACCTTCCCCACCGGCTACGGTCAACCCGCTATCAACGATGATAAGGGCAACAAGATCGGCTTCTACTGCAGCGGCGTAGGTCAATATAGCTTCCTGCAAGATTACGCAGGTCAAGAGGTCACCCTCGAGATCGCGATCTGCAACTGGAACGGCAAGACCTGGTGGACGGGTTGCGCGATCGCTATCCGTCTGGCTGACGGCACCGTAATTCACAACACACTCAACTTTAACTGATTTTGATAGATCAAATAAAATTGGCGCACCTGCTACCCTGCAGGTGCGCTTTTTTTCATACGTTATGAGGTTTCCGCCGTCTCCCGATATTCCTTTGGCGTTTTTCCGGTGTGCTTTTTGAAAAGCTTGGAAAAATACTGCACGTCCATAATGCCACAATGCAGGGCGATGGTTTGCACCTGCAGGCGCGTTGTGGTAAGCAGGTGTGCCGCGTGCTTCATTCGTTTTTCGCGCACGTATTCCGAAACCGTCTTTCCCGTTTCCCGTTTGAAAACGGTAGCAAGATAGCCCTCGCTCACCCCTTGCGCGGTGGCAATATTGGCAAGAGAGAGCGGTGCGGAGAGATCAGAATCGATCAAAAGGACTGCCTTTTGCACCGTGGGCGAATACTTCCTGATGGAGTGCTTACGCACCAAGCGGCAGTAAACAACGAACATTTCACGCATAAGTGCAGGGCAAGCGGAGAGCACCGACAGATCTTCGATCTTGTGAGCAAAATCCGAGGATACGCGGTCAAGATAAACAGGGTGTACACCGCCGCTTTCCGCCGCCTTGCGCAACAACGTGTTCATAATAATGCTATAATTCTTTGCATTGCGCAAGGGAGAAGAGCTTCGCATTTCAAACTGCATTGCCTCAAACGCAGGCAGCAGCTGCTTCTCTTTGTGGATCTGCCCGAGCGAGACGGCTTGGATCATTTCGTTTTCAAACTCGTAACGTTGCTCCAGAACCTTCATGTTGACGAGGTGATCGTCAAAACTATCGGTGCGCGGCTCCTCGCTCAAAAGAGAGACGGGGATTTGATGCTCGCGGTTGACGTCGACCACCGCAAAGGATGGGCGATGCCAGATGCGCTCGCAAAAGGTTTCCAACACCACAAACAAGAGATTGGTATCGCGCAAAACAGGCAAGGACGTGTAATATTCGCGCAACGTGCTTTGCATTTGCGGAGAAAAACCGTTTTTTTCATTCATCTCCAAAAGGGCTTCCTCGGAGATAGGCGAAGAGAGATAGGGACCGACGAGCAGCACAGTCGCTTCCCCTTGGGAGGGCAAAAGCAGATAGAGCCACGCGCGGCGATAGACATCGGTTTGCTTATACATTGTGTGAGGAGCGAGCGGATGCGAAAAAATGCTGTTTTCCTCCCCCGTCGCCTCAAGCATTCCCTCAACCGAGAGCAAGCCCGACGTGGCAAGAGAAGAAAATTTTTCTTTGGAAAGACAGGTCAGACTGACGTGGCTTTTTTGAAAAATATCGTGCAACAATGCAAGCTCGTGCTCGTATGGCATACAATCCCTCCTTTTTTACACCCAAAAGATGCCAAATTTTCGTCATTTTTCTTAATTATAACATATTTATTTTATAATTACAATGATTTTTGCACAAAAAGATTAAAATAATACAAAAATGCATAAAAATAATACTCACGCAAAAAAGAGAAAAGTTTTATAATGGAATAGGTTAGAATTAAGGTCGATGCTTATGTCCTTAATTCCCAATAGTCTTCCCCCAAAAATTTAGAAAAGAGGAAAACAACATGAAAAAAGCACCCCAACTTGATGCCAACGGCAAGCGCAAGTTTGGTATTCGCGACAAGCTCGCGTATGCTGCAGGCGACCTTGGCTGTAACATGAGCTTTAGCCTTAAGGGCACGGTTCAAACCTTCTGGCTTGTTTACATGATGATGGAAACAGGTCTGTTCTCGATCCTTCTCCTGCTCGTTCAGGCGTGGGACGCAATCAATGACCCGATCATCGGTTCCTTGATCGACAACGATAAGAGAAAGTACAAAATGGGTAAGTATAAGACTTACATCTTCATCGGCGCTTGCGGTTTGCTCGTAGGCGGCGCTGCAGTATTTCTTCCCTTCCCCAATGCAGGCACTGTTCTCAAGGCAATTCTCTTTGTTCTCGGTTACATCGTTTGGGATGCTGCCTACACCATGGCAAACGTTCCCTACGGCACTATGCTGAACATCGTTACCACCGACGATCAGGAAAGAGCTTCTCTCTCCGTATTCAGATCCATCGGCGGCGCAGTTGGCGGCATGCTCCCCGGCATCGTTCTTCCTATGCTCATCTGGAAAAAGGTTAAGTACGACGGCACCACCAGCTTCCTTGATAAGATCGAAATTCCCGAAGGCGCAGAAAGCGCATTCGCTCCCGAAAACTTCCACAAGAACCCCCTCACCGGCGAAGCTTACAAGACCGGCGATGCAGTGCTCAGCCCCCTGACCGGCGGTGAGCTCGAGATCCTTCTTGGTGACAGAGTATTTATCGGCGCTCTGATCATGGGCGTTATTGGCTTCATCTTCTTCATGCTCATGATCAAGAACATCACCATCCGCGGTGACGAATATGCTCAGCTCAACAGCGATGGCAACGAAAAGGTTAACCTCTTCAAGTCTTTTGGTACCTTTATGAAGAACCGCCCTGCAGTTGGTTGCACCATTGCAGCTATGGGTATGTTCCTCGGTATGCAATCCGCATCCACCGCTAACACCATCATGTTTGCAACCCACTTTGGTCAAGCATCCCTTTCTGGTCTTGTTATGATGGTTGGCTTCCTTCCCATGTTCATCTTTATGCCCTTTGCTACCAAGCTCGTTAAGAAGTACGGTAAAAAAGAGGTTGCTTCCATCGGCTCTATCGCAGGCCTGATCGGTGGCACGATCCTTTTGATCTTCCCCCTGTGCCCCAAGGGCATTCAGCTCCCCATCTACATGATCGGTCTTGTATTCTTCGGTCTTGGCATGGGCTTCTACAACTGCGTATCCTGGGCTATGATGGGTGACGCGATCGACTACCAGGAATGGAAGTTTGGTAAGAGAGAGGAAAGCGTTGTTTACGCTCTGCACTCCTTCTTCCGTAAGCTCGCTCAAGGTGTTGGCCCCGCAGCTGTTATCGCTATTATGGGTACTTCCTTGATCGGTTATGATTCTGCACTCGGCACCATCGGTCAATCTGCTGAAACCGCAGGCAGACTTTGCTGGCTCGTTGCAGGTCTGTATATGTTCAGCGCAGTTTGCCAATTCGTAGGCGTTGCCCTGATCTACAACATTGACAAGAAGACTCTTGCTCAAATGAAGGAAGACCTTGCAAACCGCCACAACGAAGCCG
Organism: Eubacteriales bacterium; assembly: GCA_045594605.1. Classification (GTDB taxonomy): domain Bacteria; phylum Bacillota; class Clostridia; order Oscillospirales; family CAG-272; genus UMGS1865. The sequence continues at coordinate 5,013 of JAZNYU010000067.1, read as the reverse complement.
TTGAGGCTCCCGTTACCGAAGAGGTAGAAGCTTAATCTTTAGCGACTTCCTCGGCGTCCGACTGTGACCTACGGTCGGACGCCGTTTTAGGATAAAATCCCGTTTTTGATATTGAAAAGTCCCATTTTTGACACCCATCGAAAGGATAGATTACCGTGAGAAATATTGTTAATTTGAACAAGGATTGGCTGTTTGTAAAGGACAGCACCGATATTGCTCTCCGCCAAGGCGAGAGCATCAACCTGCCCCACTCCTGGAATGCCGTTGACGGTATGGATGGTGGCAACGACTACTTCCGTGGTCACTGCGTTTACCACAAGACACTGAACAAGGCTGATCTGCCCGAGGCAGACCTTTACTACCTTGAATTGCGCGGCACCAACGCCTCTGCCGACGTTTACGTTGGCGGCACAAAGCTCGCGCACCACGATGGCGGTTACTCCACCTGGCGCGTCAACATCACCGAACAGATCGCTGATAAGACCGAGATCGCCATTGTTGTTGAGAACACCATCAACGATACCGTTTACCCCCAAATGGCAGACTTCACCTTTTACGGCGGTATCTACCGTGACGTAAACCTGATCGCTGTCAACAAGTCTCACTTTGACCTTGACTACTACGGCGGCCCCGGCTTGATGATCACCCCCACCGTGGAAGGCAAGAACGCAAACGTTGAGGTTAAGGTATTCGTTAAGGACCTCACCCCCGCACAAAAGCTGGTCTACACCCTTTACGATAAGGAAGAAAACGAGATCGCTAAGATCGAGAGCACCGACACCACCGTGAACTTCAACCTTGAGAACGTTCACCTGTGGCACGGTCGCCGCGATCCTTACCTCTACTGCTGTGAGGTTGAGATCGTTGAGAATGGCGAAGTGATCGATAACGTATGCAATCGCTTTGGTTGCCGCACCTTCAAGATCGACCCCCAAAACGGCTTCATCCTCAACGGCGAGGAATACCCCCTGCGCGGTGTATCCCGTCACCAGGATAGATGGGGCTTTGGTAACGCCCTGCTCCCCGAGCACCACGAAGAGGATATGGATCTCATTTGCGAAATGGGTGCTACTACCATTCGTCTGGCGCACTATCAGCACGACCAATACTTCTATGATCTGTGCGACGAGCGCGGTCTGGTCATTTGGGCAGAGATCCCCTACATCTCCCGTCACATGCCTACCGGTCGCGAGAACACCATCACACAGATGAAGGAGCTCGTAACACAGAACTACAACCACGCATCCATCGTTGTTTGGGGACTTTCCAACGAGATCTCCATCGGCGGCTCTACCGAGGATCTGCTTGAGAACCATCGCATCCTCAATGACCTCTGCCATGAGATGGACAAGACTCGTCCCACCACCATTGCGGCAGTTTCGATGTGCAAAATGGATGACCCCTATCTGCTCATCCCCGACGTTGTTTCCTACAACCACTACTTTGGTTGGTACGGCGGCGACACCACCATGAACGGACCTTGGTTTGATAAGTTCCACGAGATGCACCCCGACATTCCGATCGGCTGCTCCGAGTACGGCTGCGAGGCGCTCAACTGGCACACCAGCACCCCCAGACAGGGCGACTACACCGAGGAATATCAGGCATTCTATCACGAGGAGCTCATCAAGCAGCTCTTTACCCGTAAGTATATGTGGGCAACCCACGTTTGGAACATGTTCGACTTTGGCGCCGATGCAAGAGCAGAGGGCGGCGAGAACGGACAAAACCACAAGGGTCTTGTTACCATCGACCGTAAGTACAAGAAAGACTCCTTCTATGCTTACAAGGCATGGCTCGTATCCCCCGAGGTTGACCCCTTCGTTCACCTTTGCGGCAAGAGATACGTTGACCGCGTTGAGGACGTTACCAAGGTTACCGTTTACTCCAACCTTCCCGAGGTTGAGCTCTTTGTAAACGGCGAAAGCGTTGGCAAAAAGACCGCAGAGGATCACTTCTTCTACTTTGAAGTCAAGAACGTTGGCGAGAGCACCCTTGTTGCAAAAGCAGGCGAGTGCACCGACGAGGGCAAGATCCGCAAGGTTGACGAAATGAACATGGACTACGTACTGCGCGAGGTTGGTGCAGTGCTGAACTGGTTCGACGTTGTTGAAATTGAAGGCAGATACTCCCTCAACGACAAGATCTCCGACATTATGCAATCTATGCGCGGCAAGCTCTGGTTCGCTTCTATGGGCCTCAAGCTCAAAAAGAAGATGAACGCGGGCAAGAGCGAAAAGGGCGAAAAGAAGTCCGGCGGCTTTGAGGTTGACCTCAAGGGCGGCGCTATGGGCGGCATGATGCAAATGCTTGGCGGCTTTAGCGTTTTGCGCCTGACCAGCATGATGGGCATGATGAACATCTCCTTTACCAAGGAAGAGCTGCTCGACATCAACAAGCAACTCAACCGCATCAGAAAGCCTAAGAAGCTGAGATAATCCATATCGATTAAGAGTCCCCAATCCATTAGATTGGGGACTCTTTTTGCGTTTTCTATTGACAAACGGTGCGAAAGGTGTATAATAAAAATATCCATCCCCTATTGAAAAAAAGGAGAGATTCTATGAAAAAGTTTTTTGAGGAATTTAAAAAGTTCATCACACGCGGCAACGTTGTGGATATGGCTGTCGGTGTCATCGTCGGTAGTTCCTTTACCGCCATTGTCAACGGGCTGAGCAATTTTATTCTCAAGCCTCTGATCAACTGGCTCCTGGCTATTATTTTTGGCAAAAACTCGCTTTCCGAAATTTACACCTTTTTGACCAAGGTGGAGACCACGCAGGACGTTTTGGATGCCGATGGAAACGTGATCGGAACCGAGATCGTTCCCGATCTGACACAGTCTATTTATATCGACTGGGGTTCTTTCATCAATGCCGTTATCAATTTCTTCCTTGTTGCATTTGTTCTCTTTACGCTGGTGAAAATCATCAACGCCCTTCGCGAAAGCAGTGCTGCATTGGAAAACAAAATTGCAGACGGCATTCCCACAAAGGCGGACCGCAAGGCTATGAAGGCACGCGGCATTAAAATGAGTGATGCCGAAGCCGTTGCTGCCTATATGGCAGAAAAGAACCGCTTGGAAGAGGAAGAAGCCGCTCGCGCCGCCGCCGAAGCCGAAGAAAAGGCACGCCTTGAGCGCGAAGCCAACCCCACCACCGAGGATTTGCTTAAGCAAATTTTGAAAGAGATAAAAAAATAAGATTTTAATGATAAAAAGGCAGGCAGTGCCAAGCACTGCCTGCCTTTGATTGTTTATTTACAAAACGCAAGAATATCATTTACAACCGCATCGTAGGAGATGTCGTTGAGAATCTCATGGCGGGCGTTGTCATAGATCCTCATTTCGGACTTGACGCCTGCCTTCAAGAGTCCGCTGTGAACCTTTTCTACACCGTCTACAAAGTCACCAACGGGGTCAAGCTCACCCGAAACTAAGAGAACGGGAACGTTCTTGGGCATATTTTGGAACCATTCCTTGCGGTTGGCTTCCTTGGTCAGGGTGATCAGATCGCCCATAGCACTCACGGTAAATTTAAAGGTGCAAAGCGGGTCGGCTTTGTAGCGCATACGCACTTCCTCAATCGAGGTCAACCACGGATCGGGGTCGGCTTCGGTTCCGCCGCCCCAAGCCTCGTTGTAGTTGCCAAACGCCATGTTTTCAAGCAGCTTGGAGATGTGGCGCTCGCCGCGCAAAGCCTTGATGATCTTGATGAGCACCAAGCCAAGTCCCGCTACGGGATTGGGGCCGCCCGTGCCCATAACGATGAGGCGGTCGGGGGTGACGTATTTCTTTTCAACGGCAAGACGGACAACAAACGAGCCCATGCTATGCCCCATTAAGACGTAGGGCAATTTTGTGCCCTCGGGGGTGTAATGCTTGATAACGGCATCGGCTACCTTTTTGACGTCGCGCTGCAACAGATCGGCGCCGCCCTCGGATGCGATAAAGCCAAGCTCGCTCTCATTGTTGACGGTGTGACCGTGGCCGAGGTGATCGTGACCGAAGCAGATCCAGCCTGCCTCTGCCATCTCTGTCATAAAACGTTCATAGCGACCGATATATTCGGTCATGCCGTGTACGACCTGGAAGAAGCCGACGGGCTTTTGCGTTGTGGGTACAAAGACCACGCCTGCCAGTTTGTGAACACCGTTAGACGATAAAACCTTGAGCTCCAGTTTTTTTACTGCCATATTCATTCCTCACTTTCCGAAAAGATGCGGCAAGCCTTGATGGCGCGGTGCCATCCTTGCATGCGCTCGGCACGTGCCGCTTCGTCAATAGCAGGGCGATAGATCTCCCCTGCTCCCAGCTTATTTTTGAGTTCCTCTCTGCCGTGGAAGAAATCCACCGCAAGACCTGCCAAGTAGGCAGCACCTGCCGCCGTTGCCTCGGGGTTGGCAGAACGGAGCACCTCAATGCCCGAAAGATCACTTTGCATTTGCATCAGGAGTGCGTTTGCCGATGCGCCGCCGTCTACACGCAGACTATGGATCTTGTGCGCATCTCCTGCAACGGTTTGCATATCGGCGTTCATTGCCGCGAGCAGATCCTCGCTTTGGTAAGCGATGGACTCGAGAGCCGCGCGAATGATGTGGTTCTTGCCCACACCTGCACTGAGTCCTACGATCGTGCCGCGTGCGTAGGAATCCCAATAGGGAGTGCCAAGACCGGTGAATGCAGGGACGAAATAAACACCGCCGCAATCGGCTACCTTTTTGGCAAAATATTCGCTGTCCTTGGCGTCGTGAATAAGCTTCATTTCGTCGCGCAGCCAACGAACGACCGCACCGCCGACGAAAACGCTACCCTCAAGGGCGTATTCAATGGGCTTGCCTGCCTCGGTTGCGGCAATGGTCGTCAACAGTCCGTTTGCACTGTGGACCGCATCGTTGCCCGTGTGCGTGAGCAGGAAGCATCCCGTGCCGTATGTATTTTTGGCTTCGCCTGCCTCAAAGCAGCCCTGTCCAAAGAGAGCGGCTTGCTGGTCGCCTGCAATGCCCGCGATGGGG